>CANGUJ010000042.1 GCA_947456845.1 Burkholderiales bacterium
GGTGGCGCCCTCCGCCACCTCGAGGTCGATCATGTTGGTGCGGCGCGCCTCGGCCGGCAGGTAGTCCGCCAGCGTCGCGTAGAGCTTGAAGGTGATGTTCATCGGCGTATCCCGGTGCGGACGGTCTGCCCCGTCAGGGGGCTAGCCTGCCGATACGCCAGCCGGTGGCGGTCCGGCTGTAGACGATGCGGTCATGCAGTCGGCTGCGCCGGCCCTGCCAGAACTCGAAGCATTCGGGAACGAGCCGATAGCCTCCCCAGTGCGGCGGACGCGCCGGTGCATCGCCCAGGCGGGCCTGCGCGGCGGCGAACTCGCGTTCCAGCCAGGCACGGTCGGCGATCTCGCGGCTTTGCGGCGAAGCGTGGGCGCCGATCCGACTGAGCAGCGGGCGCGAGGCGAAGTAGGCGTCGGCCGCCGCGGCCTCCGCACGCTCGACGCGGCCCTCGACGCGCACCTCGCGCTCGAGTTCGACCCAGTGGAACAGGATGGCGGCGAACGGATTGGCCGCCAGTTCGGCGCCCTTGCGGCTTTCGTAGTTGGTGTAGAAGACGAGGCCGCGCGGGTCGACTTCCTTGAGCAGCACGATGCGCGAGGACGGCCGCCCCTGCAGGTTGGCGGTCGCCAGCGACATGGCGGTCGGCTCCGGACACTTCGCGGTCATCGCCTCGGCCAGCCATTTGCGGAACTGTTCGATCGGGTCGGCGGACACGTCGGTCGCGTCGAGCGACGCGAGGGCATAGTCCTTGCGGAGGTCCGCGAGGTTCAATTCGGTCGGCGGGGAGGGCTGCATCGTGGTGGTCCGGCGACAGGGCGTGCCGCACCGCTTGTTGGGATAACCCTATTCTAACGCGGCCCAATGCTGGCGAAGCACACGACGCATGGAGCCGACCACCACAACCGGTTGTGGTGGGAGTGACATGCGGCACAGGCCCTAGTGACCCGTCTTTTCCGGCGGCCGCCCGCGCCGCGCCGCTTTTCAGAGGGAAAACGCGCGAAAATTTTCGCTTCTCCCTCTGTAAACCCGTTGACAAGGCATTGCGGAGTGTGCATCCTTCGCGCTGTCACTCTCGGAGAGAGCATTTTTCAGAGTGGCAAGAGACGCAAAATCGTGTGCGGTCGGTTGCAGCAGCGCCGGTTTTGCGACTCTTGGCAAGTCAGATGCTCGAAACGTTCCGTCACTCTTCATCTTTTCTGGAGGAAACACGCATGGCAACTGCCAAGAAACCCGCAGCCAAGAAACCCGCGGCGAAGAAACCGGCCGCCAAGAAACCCGCCGCGAAAAAGGTAGCCGCGAAGAAGCCGGCCGCCAAGAAACCTGCGGCCAAAAAACCCGCGGCCAAGAAGCCCGCCGCCAAGAAAGCCGCTGCGCCCAAGAAAAAGCGCGCCCCGAATGCGGCCTTCATGAAGCCCGTCACCCCGTCGGCCACCCTGGCTGCCGTGATTGGCGAAAAGCCGGCGCCGCGCACTGAAGTCACCAGCAAGATCTGGGCGTACATCAAGAAGAACGGCCTGCAGGACAAGACCAACAAGCGCATGATCAACGCCGACGACAAGCTCAAGGCCGTATTCGGCGGCAAGAAGCAGGTCTCGATGTTCGAAATGACCAAGCTGGTCTCGGCCCACCTCAAGGCCTGATGGCTTCACGCGCCCGCAGCATGTAAAAGGCCCGCTTGCGCGGGCCTTTTCTTTTTGGGGCTTTTTTTGGGGCTTTTTTTTGAGGCCTTTTTTGAGGCCTTTTTTGCGGCCTTTTCTCTTGCGGTGTCTCTTGCGGTATCTCTTGCGGGCCGCGTCGCTCCGCGCGAGCGCGCCGTTGGCCGGCCCTCGCGTCGCCTCGTTCCCGGGGCATGATCAGGCAAGCGTAGGCGCCGGCGACGCCTCCGGCTACTTCAGGAACCCGCTGGTGACTTGCACCGCTGCCGACAAGGCGTCGTTGCGCGGGTCGTCAAGCGCAAGCAGGCGCCGCAGTTCAGGCGCAAGCGCCGCCTGGGTTTGCGGGCGCAGCAGGCGCTTCTGGTACTGCTGCTGCGGCTTGTCGGCGCGGCAATAGAAGCTGTGCAACGCGGTGCGCGGCCGGTCGGTGCGGTTGGCTTCGCCGCCATGCCACAGGTGGGCATTCATCACTACCACCGTGCCGGCGCGGCCGGTGAGCAGGACTTCGTCGGGATGCCGGGCGCGCGGATTCTCCGGCAGGCGTTGCAACCGATGGGTGCCCGGCACCGCGCGCGTCGGTCCGTTGTCGCGGGTGAAATCGTCAAGCATCCAGATGCAGTTGCACACCCAGTAGCCCCGCTCGTCCGGCAGGGCGCCCATGTCGCAGTGCAGAGGCTGCCCGATCCCGTTGTGCGGCAGGGCGGACCGAACATTCAGGCTGGAGAGTTTGAAGTCCCGCCCCAGCACATGCCCGACCGCGTCGAGGATCGCCGGCATGGCGATGGCGGAGCGGAATACCGCACCCTTGTCGACGCAGTTGGCCAGGCGCAGTGCGCCGGGTTCGTGCTTGAACTCGGATCCGGCATGTTCGCCTTCCTGCGCCGCGATCGCGGAGATTCTGGCGCGCATTTCCAGCAGCAGGGCGGGCGGCATGAAATCCGGCAGGACGGTATAGCCCGCCAGATCGAGTTCGCGTCGCTGTGCAGGCGTGATGGTCTGTGGCTGCATGGCATCTTTTCCCCGGCGGGCGAGGCGGCGCCCCCGACTGCGTTTATTATCCGCGCAAGCCGGCGTGCTTGCGCCCTGTCCCCGCCGATTGCTAGCATGTCCCGGCCGGGCTTCTCCAACCTCCGCCTCCCTGGTCCATGGCCGACTCTTCCCGTCCCGCGTTCACGCCGCCTCCCAACCCCTATGCGGCCCCGCAGGCGGCCATCGTCCCGGACATCCTCGACGGCGGCGGCGCCGCCCCGGCTGCGCGGTCGCAGCGCCTGCGCGCAGCCATCGTCGATTACCTCATCTTCGTGGTACCGGTGGCGATCATGGTGATTCCGATGGCATTGTTCCGCGGCAGCCATCTCGTGAACAATCTCGCCATGCCCGCCGGCGGCCTCGGGGTTCTCGGCCTCCTCGCCTGGAATGGCCTGCTGCTGGCCCGCAACGGACAGACCATCGGCAAGCGCTCGGTCGGCATCCGCGTGGTGCGCACAGACGGCGCGGATGCCGGTTTCGTTCGCCTGTTTTTCCTGCGTGGCGGGCTGGCCTGGCTGATCACGGCGCTCCCGGCGATCGGCGGCCTGTTTGCGCTCGTCAATGCGCTGTTCATTTTCCGCAATGACCGCCGCTGCCTGCACGACCTGATCGCCGACACCCGGGTGGTGGAAGCTGAATAACGCACAGAAAGCGCCCCCGATGCTCGACACGCTGCGGCGTGTACCGACCCCCGAGGGCTTCGAATTGACGCTGCGGCTGGCCGGTCCGGTGGCGCGAGCGCTCGCCTATGCCGTCGACCTCGTCATCCGGGCCGCAGTCCTGCTGGCCCTCTCGATATCGCTGCCCGAACTGGTAGGGGGAGGTGCCGGCCTGCTGCTGATCGCTTACTTCCTGCTGGAATGGTTCTACCCGGTCGCTTTCGAGGTATGGTGGGGCGGCGCCACGCCAGGCAAGCGCGCCTTCGGCCTGGCGGTGCTTGGCGACAACGGCGCGCCGGTCACCTTCGGCGCCTCGGTGACCCGCAACCTGTTGCGCGCAGTGGACTTCCTGCCCATGTTGTACGCCTTCGGGCTGGTTTCCATGCTGGTCGCGCGCGACTTCAAGCGTCTCGGCGACCTGGCCGCCGGCACCATCGTGGTCTATCGGGACCGCCCGGGGGTGCGCGCGGCGATCCCCGCGGCGCCCCCGCTGGCCCCGGCGGTCAGCCTCAACCTCGAGGAACGACGCGCCATCCTCGACTTCGCCGAGCGTCATGCGACGCTGAGCGAAGAGCGTGCCGATGAAGTCGCCAGCCATGCGACCCCGCTGCTGCGCCGCGGCGCGCCGCCGGCGCGGACCCTGCTGTCCATCGCCAACCACCAGCGCGGGGGCAGGCCCATATGAACCAGGCACAGTTCGAAGCCCGGCATGCCGCGGAGTGGCGCGACTTCGAATCCTGGCTCGACGCGCCGGGCGCGCGCAAGGAGGCGGCGGCCGGCGTCAATCCGCGCCACTGGCCGCATCGCTATCGCGCCGTGGCGCACCACCTGGCGCTGGCACACGACCGCGCCTACGGTCCCGAACTGGTGGACCGCCTGCAGAGCCTCGCCCTGCGCGGCCACCAGGCGCTCTACGGCAGCCGCGGTAACGCGATGGCCGCGGTGATCGAATTCATCGGCAGCGGTTTCCCGGCCCTGGTCCGACGCGAATCGACCCTGATCCTGACGGCCATCGCCCTCCTGTTCGTGCCCTTGCTCGGCCTGATCGCCATCCTGTTGCGCTGGCCGGATTTCGTGCACTATCTCGCAAGCCCAGAGCAACTGCTGCAGTACGAGGCCATGTACGCGCCCGCCAACCGCGCGCTGGGGCCGCAGCACAAGGCCGAAAGCCAACTCGCGATGTTCGGCTACTACATCTGGAACAACGTGCGGATCGATTTCCAGTGTTTCGCCGGCGGCTTGCTGTTCGGCGTCGGTGCGATCTTCTTCATGATCTACAACGGCCTGATGATCGGCGCGGTGGCCGGGCACCTCACGCAACTGGGCTACATCTCCACCTTCTGGGGCTTTGTCGCCGGGCACAGTTCATGGGAACTGCTGGGCGCCGCCATCTCCGGCGCAGCCGGCCTGAAGATCGGCTGGGCCCTGATCGCGCCGGGCCCGCACACCCGCATGGCGTCCCTCAAGATCGCCTCGCGCACTGCGGTGCGCCTCCTGTACGGCGCGGCCGGCATGACCACCTGCGCAGCCTTCATCGAGGCCTTCTGGTCTTCGCTGCGCAACCTGCCGGTGGAACTCAAGGTCACCGTGGGCATCGTGTTCTGGGCCCTGTTCCTGGCCTACTTCCTGTTCGCCGGGCGCGACCGCGACGCCGCCAGCCATGCGGATTGAACAGCTTTCGCTGGCTCTGCGCGCACGCAACGCATGGGAGGCGTTCGACCTCGGCATCGCGCTGGCGCGCCAGACCGGGCTGCCGCTGTTCGCCGGCTTCGCCCTGCCCTACGTCGCCTTCGCGGTCCTGGTCAACCTCGCGCTGTGGGGCCAGCCAACCCTGGCCGCCATCGCGGTGTGGTGGTTCAAACCCGTCTTCGACCGTATCGCCTTGCATGTATTGGCCCAGGCGGTATTCGGCACGGTGCCGAACGTGCGCGCCACCCTGCGCGGCCTGCGTGCGGTGCCGCGCAGCGGGCTGTTCGCCGCGCTCACCCTGGAGCGCTTCGATTTCGCGCGCAGCTTTCACCTGCCGGTCGCGCAGCTGGAAGGCCAGACCGGGCGGGCCGGGCGCGCGCGCCGCAGGCTGCTGGACCGGCGCACCCGCAGCCACGCTGTGTGGCTCACGGTGGTGGTGATTCACTTCGTCTATGTACTGATCCTGGGCTTCGACGGGCTCCTGCGCCTGCTCGCCCCCGAGGGCGTGCAGTTCGGTTTCGATCTCGCGGACCTGTTCGGTGGCCAGGACGCGGGCGACAACGGCCTCCTGGCCCAGTACCTGTTCAGCGCCGCCCTGCTGGCCGCGGAGTGCATCCTCGAGCCCCTGTACGTCGCGGCGGGCTTCACCCTGTACCTGAGCCGCCGCACCTCGCTGGAAGGCTGGGACCTCGAAATCGCCTTTCGCCGCCTCGCCGCGCGCCATGGCGCCGGCGGCGCAGCCACCCTGGCACTGCTGCTGGCCCTCTGCACGGGTCTGGCCGTGCCCGATGCGGCGCAGGCCGCCAATGCGCCCGAGGTGGCGCAGGCGAGCGCCGCGCCTGGCGCGAGCGCCGACAAGGCCGCCATCGAGCAGATCCTCAAGTCGCCCGATTTCCGCGAATATGAAGAGATCACAAGCTGGAAGCGCAAGGGCCAGCCACCGGAAGACAAGCCCGACTTGCCCCGCCCCAACGCCGATTTCGACTTTCTCGCCAAGCTCGCGCGCGTGCTGGCCGAACTCATGCGCATCCTCGCCTGGGTGGCCGCCATCTTCATCGCCGGCTGGCTCGTCTACCAGATCAGCCAGCGGCTCGGCTGGTTCCGCGGCGTTTTCAAGGGTGAGCGTGCGTGGCGGCCGGAGGTGATGTTCGGCATGGACCTGCGGCCCGAATCCTTGCCCGCCGACATCGCCGCGGCGGCGCGCGAGCGGCTGCGCGCATCCGACCTGCGCGGCGCCCTCTCGCTCCTGTATCGCGGCGCGCTGGCCGGCCTGGTGCACGAACGCAACCTTGCCCTGCGCGCAGGCGATACCGAGGGCGACTGCGTGCGGCGCGTCGGCGCCACCGCGCCGGCGGCGATGGCGACCTACTTCGCCCGGCTCGTCGAGGCCTGGGCCCTGCTGGCCTATGCGCGCCGCAGCCCCGAACCCGCGTTGGTCGAACGCCTGGTCGGCGAATGGGAACAGCATTTCGGCGGGCGCACCGACGCGGCGAAGGCGGCTCCGTGAAACGCAGCGCGCTCGCCCCGACCTTGGCGCTGATGCTGGCCATCGCCGCGGCGCTGTGGTGGTGGATGAATTTCGAACAGGTGACGCAAACCACCTGGGTAGGCCTCTCGGGCGAAGCCAGGAATGACCCGCACCTGGCCTTCAAGCGCCTCTTGGCCGCGCGCGGCCTGAAATTTGAGGACAGCGCGCGCAACAGCGCGCCGGACGCCGCCATCGCCGCCCTGCCAGCCGGTGGCACGCTGGTGCTCCTGGCCGGGCGCGATGCGCTGATGGCTCCCAGGCGTGTCGATGCGCTGCTCGCCTGGGTATCCGCCGGCGGCCACCTGGTCGTGGCCAGCGAACCGGTGTCGCGCCCCGACCCCCTGCTCACCCGGCTGGGGATCGGCCGTGAACTCATGCGCGGGCCTGCCGTCAAGGACGTGAAGCCCGGTCCCATGAGCCGCCACGTGCGGGTTTCGCTGCCCGGGGCGGCACGGCCGCTCGAGATCGAGATGCGCGCGCCGGTCATCCTCAAGGACGCAAACGGCATGGCGGAGTGGCATGCCGACGACGCTTTCGGCATCCGCCTCCTCTCGCTGAAACGCCAGGCGGGGCGCGTGACCGTTGCCGCCGACCTGGGCTGGATCGCCTACCGCGGCGGCGCCGGCATCGCCGACCCGGCACGGCAGCCGCCCCATATCGGCAAGCTCGACCATGCCGAAGCCATCATCGCGCTGGCGCGCCTCGACGGCCGCGGCCCCGGCGCCGCGGTGCGCATGCTGGACGGTGGTTCCGCGCTCTCCCTGTGGGTCTGGCTCAAGGAGAATGCGTGGGCCGCGCTGGCCGGCCTGGGCGCGCTGCTGTTCCTGTGGCTGTGGCGGGTGGTGCCGCGTTTCGGTCCGCTGGCCCCGCCCGAGCCCGCAGCCGAACTGCGCCTGACCAGCCATCTCGAGGCCAGCGGCCGGTTCTACCGGCGCCATCTGCCTATCGAAGCCATCCATCAGGGCCTCGCGCGCGCCTTCCTGCAGCGCCTCGCCGAACGCCGCCCCGGCATCGCCGCCCGCGCGGCCGGCCAGCGCAATGCCGAACTGGCGCGGCTGGCCGGCGTCGAGCCTCAGGCCGTGGCGCGCGCGCTCGATGTGCCGGCCTCCTCGGCCGGCGACTTCGTCCGCAGCGCCATCCTCATCAAGCGCATGGAGCAGGCGCTCTGACGGCGCGCCCTTCCCCTCGCCCCCTCCCAACGCCATTCCGCATCAACCAAAGGAAACGCCATGCCGCTCTCCGATGAACAGACCAGTCAGGCCCAGCGCTTCCTCACCTCGGTGCGCAGCGAGGTCGCCGGTGCGGTGATCGGCCAGCCCGCAGTCATCGAGCAGGTACTGCTTGCAATGACGGCGGCCGGCCATGTGCTCGTCGAAGGCGTGCCCGGCCTCGGCAAGACGCTGCTGGTGCGCGCGATCGCCCGTACCTTCGACGGCGCGTTCGGGCGCATCCAGTTCACTCCCGACCTGATGCCCGCCGATGTCACCGGCCACGCCATCTACGACCCGTCGAGCGGCCAGTTTTCCACCCGCAAGGGCCCGGTGTTCACCAACCTGCTCCTGGCCGACGAGATCAATCGCGCGCCCGCCAAGACCCAGGCCGCGCTGCTGGAAGTGATGCAGGAATCGCAGGTCACCATCGACGGGGTGTCCCACCCGCTGCCGGCTCCCTTCATGGTGCTGGCGACGCAGAATCCGATCGAGCAGGAAGGCACCTACCCGCTGCCCGAGGCGCAGCTCGACCGTTTCCTGCTCAAGGTGCGCATCGGCTACCCGACCCATGCCGACGAAGTGGCGATGATCGGTGCGGTCACCGGCGGCAGGACCGGCGACAGGCTGGCGGTCGACAACGTGCGCACGCTGGTCAAGCCGCAGGCGGTGCAGGCCCTGCAACAGATGGCCGCGCAGGTGCAGGTGGAAGCCGAAGTGCTCGACTACGCCGTGCGCATCGTGCGCAAGACGCGCGAGTTCCCCGGCCTCTACAGCGGCGCCGGCTCGCGCGGCGGGCTCGCGCTGGTGCGCGCAGCGCGCGCGCAGGCCCTGTTCGGCGGACGCGGGTTCGTCACGCCGGACGACATCAAGCAGGTGGCCCTGCCTGCCTTGCGGCACCGCGTGCGGCCGGCACCGGAACAGGAAATCGAGGGGCGCGACGCCGATGCGCTGCTCACCGCCATGCTCGAGCAGGTGCCCGCGCCGCGCAAGTAGGCCGCCGCCTTGCCCGCCCCATTCGCCGTGCGACCCGCTCCCGCTCTGCTGGCCCTGGCCTTCGCCTGGATGGCGCTGGGCATCCTGGCGGCGGCGTGGCCGCCGGCCGCCGAACTTTGGCGCATCGCCGGTGCGCTCGCGGCCGTCGCGATGGTCGCGGACTGGCTCATGGTGCGCGCCGATGCGGACCTCGTCGTCGAGCGCACGCTGCCGGGCTCGCTGCCGGTCGGCGTCGCCGGCGAGGTGCGTCTGGCCATCACCAATCGCGGCAGGCGCCGGTTGCGGGTGGCCCTGCATGACCACCACCCCGTCGCAGGCACCGCCGAGGGCCTGCCGCTGGCCCTGCTGTTGCCCGCGGGCAAGGTGGCGCGCACCTTGTACCGCTTCACACCGCTGCAGCGCGGCCCCGCCGGCTTCGGCCGCTGCGACCTGCGCGTGCTCTCGCCCCTGCGCCTGTGGGAGCGCAAGCTTGAGCGCGGGGAACCGACCGCGGTGCGCGTGTTTCCCAATTTTGCCGCGCTCACCCGTTATGCGCTTCTGGCCACCGACAACCGGCTTTCGCAAATCGGCATTCTCACACGGCGGCGCCGCGGCGAAGGGATGGAATTCCACCAGCTGCGCGAATACCGCGAAGGCGATTCGCAGCGCCAGATCGACTGGAAAGCCAGTTCGCGCATGCGCCGCATGATCAGCCGCGAGTATCGCGACGAGCGCGACCAGCAGATCGTGTTCCTCATCGATTGCGGCCGGCGCATGTCGGCCAGCGACACCGACACGCGCCACCTGCGCCATTTCGACCACGTCTTGAACGCGGCCCTGCTGCTGGGCTACGTGAGCCTGCGCCAGGGCGACGCCGTCGGCTACATGACCTTCGCCACCCCGGCGCCGCGCTTCCTCGCGCCGCGCAAATCGGGGTCCACCCTCAACCTTCTGCTCGCGGGCCTGTACGACATCCATCCCGGCCTGACGATGCCCGACTACTACCAGGCCGCGCAGGACTGCGCCGCGCGCCTGTCGCGCCGCGCCCTGGTGATCATCCTGACCAACCTGCGCGATGAAGACGATGACGAACTGGCGCCTGCGCTGAAGCTGCTGTGCGCGCGGCACCTGGTGATGCTGGCCTCGCTGCGCGAACCCGCGCTGGACGAGACGCTGGCGCGCCCGGTCACCGGCCAGGACAGCGCGCTTACCTACGCCGCCGCGGTCGACTACCGCGAGGCCCGCGACCGGGCCTTCCGGCGCGTGCAGGCGGCCGGCGCGCAGGTCCTCGACATAGCGCCGGCGGCGCTGCCGGTGGCGCTGGTGAACCGCTACCTGGAGATCAAGCGCGCCGGGCTGCTGTGACCCGGCCGCGCGTCAGCTCGCCGCCTGGGCGGTGGCGAGATAAGCCTCCATCAGGCGGGTCGGGTCGGCCTTGAGCCGGGCCTTCCACGGGCCCAGCTTCGCGCGCGTCTGGATCAGTCCGCGCAGGGCGCCGACATGGTCGGTCAGGCCCAGCGAGGTGGCGCCGATCAGGTACTCGCCCTGGAACTCCAGGCGCAGGTACTTGAAAGCCGCCTCATCCTTGAGTTCGGCGAAGTCGCCGCCTTCGGTGGCGGGTGCACCGCCCCACTGGCCGAACGAGGAGGCGATCAGTCCCAGGGTGTCGAGCACGTTCATGGCAAGGTTGCCCTTGGAGAGCGCGGCGCGCCCGGCCATGTTGAGCGCGGCCACGCGCGCCTCGTCGGCCGCCACCGGCTGGATCGCGTTGACGGTGCGCTTGCCGGTGGAGAAGTCGAGGGACTGCGACACATCGCCGGCCGCATAGATGCCGGGCACGCTGGTCTGCATGCGTTCGTCGACGAGCACGCCCTCCTCGCAGGCGATGCCGCTGCCGGCCAGAAAGCCGATGTTGGGCGCCACCCCGGTGGCCGAGATGACGAGGTCGGGCTCGAGCGCGCTGCCGTTGGACAGCCTGACCCGCATGTGCGCGCCGGCCGCCTCGATGGCATCGGCGCGCGCGTTGACATGCACGCGGATGCCCTTTTTCTCGCACCAGGCCTTGATGAGACCTCCCGCCCCTTCGGTCATCATGCGCGGCACCATGCGGTTGCCGGCCTCGACCACCGTCAATTCGACGCCGCGCTCCGCCAGCGCCTCCATGATGATGCAGCCGATGAAGCCCGCGCCCAGCTGCAGCACGCGCGCGCCCTTGGGCGTCTTCTGCATGATCCTGCGGGCGTCCTCGAGGGTCCAGCAGGGGTGCACGTTGGGCAGGTCGATGCCGGGAATGGGCGGTGACAACGGGCGCGAGCCGGTGGCGATCAGCAGACGGTCGAAAGGCAGCGACTGCCCGTTGGTCAGGCGTACCGTCCTGAGCGCGGTGTCGACCGATTCGGCGCGCGCGCACAGGAGGTCGATGCGCTGCTCGGCCCAGTGGCGCTCGCCCTTGCGCAGCCAGGTGCCGCGCTCCTCGATGTTGCCGATGAGCAGGTAGGGAATCGCCATGCGGGAATACGGCGGCACCGGCTCGTCACCGATTAGGGTGATGCTATCCCGGGGGGCCGACTTGCGGAGGGTTTCGGCGGCGATGACGCCGGCGGGGCCGTTGCCGATGATGACGTGATGCATGTGGAACCTCGAATGTGCAACAGACGATAAAAAGGGGCGATGTCTTGCAACACCGCCCCTCGCCTTACGGTTTCAAGCGGCCTACAGCCCCAGGCGGGCCTGCGTTTCCGCGGTCGGCTTGCCGCCGGTATCCCAGCCGCGCAGCTGGTAGTACTCGGGCAGCATCTTGTCGAGCCCCGACACCAGGCCCTTGGCGGGGCCGGTCTTGGCCGGTTCCTTCAAGAGACGCTCGGGCAGGGTATCGTCTTTTTCGGTGAAGCCGGCGGCGTTGTTGAACTGGCGCTCCATGTTCCAGATGCGCTCGCCCACCACGCCCAGGTTTTCCACCGACCAGTCGCCCTCGCAGGCGGCCGCGAGTTGCGGCGAGAGGTCCTGGAGCGTCCAGGCGAAGGTGGTGAAGATGCAGGTGCCGGAGGAGTCGAAAGCCGCGGTGGCGTCCTGGAAGGCCTTGACCAGACCGGCCTTGCCCTCGGTGACCAGCGGGTCGGTCTTGACCGGAATGCCCAGAACTTCGGAGGCCACGGTGTAGCCGCGCAGGTGGCAGGCGCCGCGGTTGGAGGTGGCGTAAGCCAGGCCCATGCCCTGGATGCCGCGCCCGTCGTAGGCGGGGAATTCCTGGCCCTTGACCGACATCGAGAGGTTGGGATGCCCGTACTTGGCCGTGAGCCGCTTGGAGCCCATGCCGATTTCCTTGCCGAAGCCTTCGCCACGGGCGACCTGCTCGGCGAAGAAGGTGAGCGCCTTGGCCGAACCGAACGGTGCCTCGATGCCGAGTTGTTCCTTGGTGAGCACACCCATTTCGTAGAGCTCCATCACCGCCCCGACGGTCGCGCCGAAGGAGATGGGATCGAAAGCGTCCTCGTTGCAGATGAAATTGGCGTAGGTCAACGCCTCGAGGTCGTTGACACCGTTGGCCGAGCCCAGCGCCCAGGCAGCTTCGTACTCGAGGCCACCGGAGGCGCCCCAGTACTCGGGCTTGTTGACCACCGTGTAGTGGGTCTCGTCGATCTTGGAGATGCGGCCACAGGCGATGGTGCAGCCGAAGCAGGCCTGGTTATTGACCAGATTGGGCTTGCCGTCGGTCTTGCGCGGCGCATGCATGGCTTCGGCCGAGATGTCCTTGGCCCCCTCGAACTGGATGTCCTTGTGGTTGCGCGTGGGCATGGCGCCGATCTCGTTGATCACGTTCATCAGCACCTGGGTGCCGAACTTCGGCAGGCCCTGGCCGGTGACGGCGTTGTCCGCAAGCACTTTCTTGGCGGCCTTGGTAGCCGCCATGAAGGCCTTGGGATCCTTGATGCCCGAAACACCGATGGTGCCGCGCACGGTGATGGCCTTGAGGTTCTTGGAGCCCATCACGGTGCCCACACCGGAACGGCCGGCGGCGCGATGCAGGTCGTTGACCACGCAGGCGAACAGCGCACCGGTTTCGCCGGCACGGCCGATCGAGGACACGCGCATGAGCGGGTCCTGGTGCTTTTTCTTGAGCGTCTCTTCGGTGACCCAGGTGGTCTTGCCCCAGAGGTCGGCGGCATCCAGCAGTTCAGCCTTGTCGTTCTGGATGTTGAGGTAGACGGGCTTGGCCGACTTGCCCTCGAAAATGATCATGTCCCAGCCGGCCATTTTCAGCTCGGCGCCCCAGTAGCCGCCCGAGTTGGAGCAGGCGATGGCGCCGGTGAGCGGGCCCTTGGTGATGACGGAGTAGCGCCCGCCGGTGGAGGCCATCGTGCCGGTGAGCGGGCCGGTGGCGAAGATCAGCTTGTTATCAGCCGACAGCGGATCGACCTTGGGGTCGACTTCGCTGACGAAATACTTGGTGGCGAGACCGCGCTGGCCGAGGTACTTCTTGGCCCACTCCATGTTGAGCGGCTCGGAGGTGCAAGTGCCCTTGGAAAGGTTGACGCGCAACAGTTTTTTTGCCCAGGTCATGTTTTTCTCCTTCGTCTCGTTCAGCCGGCCTTGGGGGCGTTGTCAAGCTTGGCGGCCCATTGCTTCATGCGCTCAAGTCCGGTCCAGTCCGCGTCCACATAGGTGATGGCGCCGGTGGGGCAGGCGTCCGCGCAGGCGGGGTCACCGCCGCACAGGTCGCACTTCTGCACCTTGCCTGTGTCCTGGACATAGTTGACGGTACCGAACGGGCAGGAAATGGTGCACACCTTGCAGCCGACACACACATCGTCGATCACCACCTTGGCGCCGGTGCTCTTGTCGACCTTGATGGCCTCCACCGGGCAGGCGTGCATGCACCAGGCTTCGTCGCACTGGGTGCAGGTGTAAGGCACCTTGCGTCCGGTATGGTGGAAATCGAACACCTTGATGCGCGATTTCGCGGTGTTGAAGGTGCCGTAGTTCTCGTAGGAACACGCCATTTCGCACTGCAAACAGCCGGTGCACTTGGCCGGGTCGATGTGTAGCGACTTCTGCATGTAGCCTTCCTCCTCTTGATGATGTTGCGCCTTTTCCTATGCATTTTCTTGCATGGGTGGAGTGTAGAACCAAGCCACCACTTATGCAAACACATGCCTAAGTGGTGTTTGGCCATGCCGCATTGCACACAAGAAAAAGCCGACTCGGCGGGTCAACCCTCGTTGACGCTCCGCGTATCGCTCTCGTATCCTCGAAATTGCCAAAGGCAAAAAGAAGAATTGCCGCGACGCGCAAGTCGGATAGCCGGCCGGCGCAATTGCAATGCTCAAACCAAAGGAGAAGCACATGACCGTTTCCGTCAACCTGACGGTCAACGGCAAGCCGGTGTCGGTTTCTGTCGACCCGCGCACGCTGTTGGTCCAGTTGATCCGTGAAAACCTGCAGCTCACCGGCACCCACGTGGGCTGCGACACCGCCCAGTGCGGCGCCTGCACCATCCACCTGAACGGGCGGGCGGTAAAGGCCTGCTCAATGCTGGCGGTACAGGCAAATGGCGCCGCGGTCACCACCATCGAGGGCCTGGCGCAGGGCAGCGACGGCAAGATGCATCCCTTGCAGGAAGCCTTCCGCGACTGCCACGGCCTGCAGTGCGGCTTCTGCACCCCGGGCATGGTGATGTCGGCTTGCCAATTGCTGGCTGACAACCCCAAGCCCAGCGAGGCGGAAATTCGTGCCGGTCTCGAAGGCAACATCTGCCGTTGCACCGGCTACCACAACATCGTGCGTGCGGTGCAACAAGCCGCCGCCGCGGCGTGAAGGAGACGACCATGACCGACATGTCCATGAGCCCGATCGGCAAACCGCTGGTGCGCCGCGAAGACCAGCGCTTCCTGACCGGTGCCGGCCAATACACCGACGACATCACCCTGCACGGCCAGACCGCCGGGGTGTTCCTGCGCTCGCCGCACGCGCATGCGCGCATCAAGTCCATCAACCTCGAGGCCGCCAAGAAGGCGCCCGGCGTGGTGGCGATATTCACCGGCCAGGACTTGGCCGACGCCAAGATCGGCGGCTTGCCGTGCGGCTGGCTCATCAACAACAAGGACGGCAGCCCGATGAAGGAGCCGCCCCACCCTGCGCTGGCGCAAGGCAAGGTGCGCTATGTGGGCGACCAGGTGGCACTGATCGTGGCCGAAACCGCCTGGCAGGGCAAGGACGCCGCCGAGCTCATCGAGGTGGACTACGAAGTGCTGCCGGCAGTGGCCGACACGGCCACCGCCACGCAAGCCTCCTCGCTGGTGCATGACAACGTGCCCGGCAACGTTAGCTACGA
>CANGUJ010000043.1 GCA_947456845.1 Burkholderiales bacterium
CAGCCTGTTCATGATCGATCGCAGCGCGCCGGGCGTGACCCTCAATCCCTACCGCACCGTCGACGGCCAGCGCGCGGCCGATGTGCGGCTGGCCGGCGTGCGCGTCGGTGCGGATGCCCTGATCGGGGCGGAGGGCCAGGCGCAGGCCGCCATCGACGAGGCGCTCGATTTCGCCACCACCCTCCTGTGCGCCGACGGGATTGGCGCCATGAAGTACGCATGCGACGCCACCCTCGAATACCTCAAGACCCGCAAGCAGTTCGGCACACCCATCGGCGCCTTCCAGGCGCTGCAGCACCGCATGGTCGAGATGGTCATCGAATGCGAGCAGGCGCGGTCCATGGCCATTCTCGCCGCCTGCCGCATCGATGGCGGTGCCGCGCCGCGCGAACGCGCGCGTGCCGTGTCGGCGGCGAAGGTGCGCATCGCCGACGCGGCGCGCAAGATCAGCCAGGAGGCCATCCAGCTGCACGGCGGCATGGGCATGACCGAGGAGATGAAGGTGTCGCATACCTTCCGGCGCCTGACCGCCATCGCGCAGCGCTTCGGCGACGCGGACCACCATCTGGAGCGCTACGCCGCGCTGGGTTGAGCAGCCCGGCGGCTCCGTACCCGCCGGCCCATCCACCACTTGCACCGAGGAGAGAAACAACATGGCAACACACGCAACCGGCGACGGCGGCATCCCGCCGCGCGATGCGGCGCAGCGCGGCCTGAAACGCGTCATGACCCTGGGCGGCGCCTACGGCACCCGCAACTACACCGTCAAGGACCTGCGCGACCTCAAGGGCAAGCGCGTCCTCACCGAAACCCTCGCGTTCTCTCCCGAGGAAGCCGCCGCCGCGGAAGCGGCCGGGATCGACACCATGAAGGTGCGTTTCGATCCGAAGCGCCCGGACCTCGCCGCCGCCATGCGGCGAGCCGCGCCCAACACCTTCATGTCGTTTTCGGTACCGCTGGTGGCCGCGGCCACCGCCGACGAGGCGGTGCGCATCGGCTATCAGGCCATGGAACTCGGTGCCGACGGCATCATGTGCCAGTGGTCGCCGCGCTTTGTGGCGGCCGCCACCGAGGCCGGCATTCCCATCGAGGGTCACGCGGGGCTGGTGCCGCGCCGCAGTACCTGGACCGGCGGCCTGCGCGCGGTGGGCAAGACGGTGGAGGAGGCGCTATGGGTGTACCAGGAAATCAAGAAGCTCGAGGCTGCCGGCGCCTGGGCCGTCGAGGTCGAGGTGATCCCGGCGGAATTGCTGGCCGAGATCAGCAAGCGCACCACCCTGCTCACCTCGTCGATCGGCGCCGGCGCCGGTGGCGACATCCAGTTCCTGTTCGCCGACGACATCCTCGGCAACAACGGCCCGCCGTATCCGCGCCACACCAAGCAGTACCGCAACCTGTTCAAGATGAAGCAGGAAATGCAGGCCGAGCGGGTGGCCGCGTTCAAGGAGTTCATCGCCGACGTGCATTCGGGTGGTTTTCCCGCCACCGAGCACATCGTCAAGGCGCCCGCCGGCCTGATCGAGGGCTTCCTGGAACAGCTCGACCGCAAGCCCTGACCGGCGCGCTGCACGGGCCGGGCGGGCGCCACCGGCCGGGCTTGCCTTAGGATTACGGGTTGCCGTCCGCACCGGTCGGCGCATTGCTCCATCCCGGGGCACGGCGGACCGAAAATACGCCGCACAAGAACAAATAGGAAGCGACATGCCAGTCATCACCTGCATCGAAGACCTGCGCCGGCTGCACAAGAAGAACGCGCCCAAGGCGTTCTACGACTATGTCGACGCGGGCAGCTACACCGAGGGCACCTACAACGCCAACAGCGCCGATCTGGCCGCCCTCAAGCTGCGTCAGCGCGTCGCGGTCAACGTCGACAACCGCTCCACCGAGTCGGCCATGATCGGCCAGAAAGTCGCCATGCCCACGGCGCTGGCGCCGGTGGGTCTGACCGGCATGCAATGGGCCGACGGCGAGATCCTGGCCGCGCGCGCGGCGGAAAGGTTCGGCGTGCCTTTCACCCTGTCGACCATGAGCATCTGCTCGATCGAGGATGTGGCCCAAGCCACCACCAAGCCGTTCTGGTTCCAGCTCTACGTGATGCGCGACCGCGACTACATCCGCCGCCTGATCGGCCGCGCCAAGGCCGCCGGATGCTCGGCCCTGGTGCTGACGCTCGACCTGCAGATCATCGGCCAGCGCCACAAGGACCTGAAGAACGGCATGACGGTGCCGCCCAAGATCACCCTGGGCAACATGATCGACCTGATGAGCAAGCCGGCATGGGGCTTTCGCATGCTGGGCGCCAAGCGCCGCGTGTTCGGCAACATCGCCGGCCATGTGAAGGGTGCCGAGGGCATCGTCTCGCTGTCCAAATGGACCGCCAGCCAGTTCGATCCCACCCTCAACTGGAGAGACGTCGAGTGGGTCAAGAACGAGTGGGGGGGCAAGCTCATCCTGAAGGGCATCCAGGACGTGGAAGACGCCAGGCTGGCGGTGCGGTCCGGGGCCGACGCGCTGGTGGTGTCGAACCACGGTGGGCGCCAGCTCGACGGCGCGCTGTCCTCCATCAGGTCTCTGCCGCCCATCGTCGACGCGGTGGGGGACAAGATCGAGGTGTGGATGGACGGCGGCATCCGCTCCGGCCAGGACATGCTGAAGGCGCTGGCGCTTGGCGCGAAGGGCACGCTGATCGGGCGCGCCTTCAACTTCGGCCTGGGCGCGATGGGCGAGGCGGGGGTGACGACGGCGCTTTCGATCATCCAGAAGGAACTCGACACCTCGATGGCGCTGTGCGGGGTGAAGAACGTGGCCGGCATCAGCCGCGACATCATTCTCAATCCGTACTGACCGGGGCCCGACGGATGGGCCGCAGGCCACCAGCCAGGGGCGATCGCGCGCGCCGCAGCAGGAGCGCCATGCGTACGGGGAGCGGTTGACGTTTACGTAAACGTCAAGTACGCTCCGACTATCCCGAAAAAGTCGCGCCAAGCCGGCCCTGTCTCCGGCCACTCCGGTCCCACGGCGCCGGCCGGCGCCATTCAATGCAATGACGCGGCCCTACAATACATGGTCCGGCACGGTCGCCGCCCACCGCGCCACGCCACCCAAAACGTCGAGAAATCCGCCATGACCGACCTCTCCGTCCAGAAGCAACTCGAAACGCCCAAGCTCAAGAACAAGGTGCGCTTCGTGACCGCCGCCTCCCTGTTCGACGGCCATGACGCCTCGATCAACATCATGCGTCGCATCCTGCAGGCGCAGGGCGCGGAGGTCATCCATCTGGGCCACAACCGCTCGGTCGACGAGGTGGTCACCGCGGCGCTGCAGGAGGACGCGCAGGGCATCGCCATGTCGTCCTATCAGGGCGGGCATGTCGAATTCTTCAAGTACATGATCGACCTGTTGAAGGAACGCGGCGGCGCGCACATCAAGGTGTTCGGCGGCGGCGGCGGGGTGATCGTGCCCGACGAAATCCGCGACCTGCACGCCTACGGGGTAACCCGCATCTACTCGCCGGAGGACGGCCAGAAGATGGGCCTGCTCGGCATGATCTGGGACATGCTCGAGCGCTGCGACATCGACCTCTCGCCGTTCGCGCCGAACGCGCTGGAAGCCATCAGGGGCCCGGCGCAGCCGAACCGGCGCGCCCTGGCGCAGTTGATCACGGCGCTGGAAAACGGCCGCGCCGACAGCGTGCTGCACCAGCAGCTGCATGAAGCGGCCGCCAGGGTCAGGACCCCGACACTGGGCATCACCGGCACGGGCGGCGCCGGCAAGAGCTCGCTCACCGACGAACTGATCCGCCGCTTCCGCTTGGACCAGAACGAAACCCTCAGGCTGGCGGTGATCTCCATCGACCCGTCGCGCCGCAAGTCTGGCGGCGCCCTGCTGGGCGACCGCATCCGCATGAACGCCATCAACCATCCGAACATCTTCATGCGTTCGCTGGCCACGCGCGAAGCCGGCTCGGAGATCTCCAGGGCGCTGCCCGACGTGATCGCCGCCTGCAAGGTGGCCGGGTTCGACCTGATCCTGGTGGAGACCTCCGGGATCGGCCAGGGCGACGCCGCCATCGTGCCGCTGGTCGACACGAGCCTCTACGTCATGACCCCCGAGTTCGGCGCCGCCTCGCAGCTGGAGAAGATCGATATGCTCGACTTCGCCGACTTCGTGGCCATCAACAAGTTCGACCGCAAGGGCGCCGCCGACGCGCTGCGCGACGTGCGCAAGCAGGTCCAGCGCAATCGCGAGGCTTTCAGCCAGGGCCTGGACGACATGCCGGTGTACGGCACCATGGCCAGCCGCTTCAACGACGACGGCGTCACCGCGCTCTACCAGGGCATGCTGCCCAAGCTCAAGTCGCTCGGGCTCGACGCCGCGCCCGGCCGCCTGGCGCAGGTCAAGGGCAAGTCGTCTTCCAACCAGACGCCGGTGGTGCCGCCGCAGCGGGTGCGCTATCTGGCCGAGATCGCCGACACCGTGCGCGGCTACCATCTTTACGTGCGCGGCCAGGCGCGGCTGGCGCGCGAGCGCCAGCAGTTGCAGAGCGTGCGCAACATGCTCTCGGCCGAATGCGGGCGCGAGCTCGCCGAACTCGACGCGTTGCTGGTCGATCGCGACACCCGCCTGGAGGCACCGGCGAAGAAACTGCTGGCCCAATGGCCGGACATGCGGAAGGCCTATGCCGGCGACGAATACGTGGTGAAGATCCGCGACAAGGAGATCCGCACCGCGCTCACCCACACCTCGCTGTCCGGCACCAAGGTGCGCAAGGTGGCGCTGCCGCGCTTCGAGGACGACGGCGAACTGCTCAAGTGGCTGATGCTGGAAAACGTGCCGGGTTCCTTTCCCTTCACCGCCGGCGTGTTCGCGTTCAAGCGCGAGAACGAGGATCCGACCCGCATGTTCGCCGGCGAGGGCGATCCGTTCCGCACCAACCGGCGCTTCCACCACGTGTCCAAGGACATGCCGGCCAAGCGGCTGTCCACCGCCTTCGACTCGGTCACGCTCTACGGCAACGACCCGGCGCTGCGCCCCGACATCTACGGCAAGGTCGGCAATTCCGGCGTCTCGATCGCCACGCTCGACGACATGAAGGTGCTCTACGGCGGCTTCGACCTGTGCTCGCCCAACACCAGCGTGTCGATGACCATCAACGGCCCGGCGCCGACCATCCTGGCGTTCTTCATGAACACCGCGATCGACCAGAACCTGGAGAAATTCAGGGCCGACAACGGTCGCGATCCCACTGATGACGAAGCCGCCAAGATCCGCGCCTGGGTGCTGGAGAACGTGCGCGGCACCGTGCAGGCCGACATCCTCAAGGAGGACCAGGGCCAGAACACCTGCATCTTCTCCACCGAGTTCAGCCTGAAGGTGATGGGCGACATCCAGGAGTACTTCGTCCGCCACAAGGTGCGCAACTTCTACTCGGTGTCGATCTCCGGCTACCACATCGCCGAGGCCGGCGCCAACCCGATTTCGCAACTCGCCTTCACGCTGTCGAACGGTTTCACCTTCGTCGAAGCCTACCTGGCGCGCGGCATGCATATCGATGACTTCGCGCCCAACCTGTCGTTCTTCTTCTCCTACGGCATGGACCCGGAGTATTCGGTCATCGGCCGGGTGGCGCGGCGCATCTGGGCCACCACGATCAAGAACAAGTACGGCGGCAACGAACGCAGCCAGAAGCTCAAGTTCCACAGCCAGACCTCGGGCCGCAGCCTGCACGCGCAGGAAATCGCCTTCAACGACATCCGCACCACCCTGCAGGCGCTGATCTCCACCTACGACAACACCAACTCGCTGCACACCAATGCCTACGACGAAGCGATCACCACGCCCACCGAGGAAAGCGTGCGGCGCGCCATGGCGATACAGCTCATCATCAACCGCGAGTGGGGCATCGGCAAGAACGAGAACCCCAACCAGGGCTCGTTCATCATCGATGAACTCACCGACCTGGTCGAGGAGGCGGTGCTCAAGGAATTCGAGGCCATCTCCGAGCGCGGCGGCGTGCTGGGCGCCATGGAAACCGGCTACCAGCGCGGCCAGATCCAGGAGCAGTCGATGTATTACGAGCACAAGAAGCACGACGGTTCCTACCCCATCATCGGCGTGAACACCTTCCGCAACCCGCACGACGCCGGCATGCCGCAGACCATCGAACTGATTCGCTCGACCGAGGAGGAAAAGCAGTCGCAGCTGCAGCGTCTGGCGGAGTTCCATGAGCGCCACAAGGTGGCAGCCCCGGCCATGCTGCAACGCCTGCAGCAGGCGGTGATCGACAATGCCAACGTCTTCGAGGTGTTGATGGAGGCGGCCCGCGTGTGCTCGCTCGGCCAGATCACCTCCGCGCTGTTCGAGGTGGGCGGGCAGTACCGGCGCAGCATGTAGCGTTGCGGCCGCCCGGGCGCGGGCGGCACCATGGACCGGGGCTGCACGCAGCGGGCAATGCCGGTCCGGCCCGGATTTTTCACGATTCGTACGGAGTCAAGATGCCATACACCCTTTCCATCCGGGCAGCGCGCTTCCTGCGCCGCCTCCTCGCGTCCAGCGCGCTGCTGTGCGCCGGACTCGCCGTCGCACAGACCGGGATCCCGGTCCGGCTGATGGTCGGCTTTCCCGCCGGTGGCGGCACCGACGCCATCGCGCGCACCCTGGCTGAACCTCTCAAGGACGAACTCGGCGCCCAGGTGGTGGTGGAAAACCGTGCCGGCGCGGGCGGCCAGATCGCGGCCCAGGCGCTGAAGGCCGCTGCGCCCGATGGCAAGACCCTGTTCCTCTCGCACGACCACACCATCTCCATCCTGCCTCAGGTGGTGAAGAACGCCGGGTTCGACCCGGCCAGGGATTTCATCCCGGTGGCGGGCTTTGCCACTTTCGTCAATGCCTTCGCCGTCTCGGGTGGAACACCGGCCAAGTCGGTGAACGAGTACGTGAACTGGGTCAAGGGCGCCGGCGCTGGCAAGGGCAATGTCGGCGTGCCGGCGCCGGCCTCGACCCCGGAGTTCCTGGTCAGGCTGATCGGCCAGAAGTACGGCCTCGACCTGGTGCCGGTGCCCTACAAGGGCAGCGCACCGATGATGGGCGACATGCTGGGCAACCAGATCGCCGCCGGCGTTGCCTCCATCCCCGACTTCATCGAAAACCACAAGGCAGGGCGGCTGCGCGTGGTGGCGGTGCTGGGCACCCAGCGCCAGGCCGCGCTGCCCGATGTGCCCACCTTCGCCGAACTGGGCCTGGCCGGTTTCGAGGACATGCCCTACTACGGCATCTTCGCTCCCGCCGGCACGCCCAGGGCGGTGACGGACCGTTTCGGCGAGGCACTTGCCAAGGTGCTGGCGATGCCCGAGGTGCGCAACCGCCTGTCCGCCATGGGCCTGACGGTGGGCTTCATGACGCAGGCGCAACTGGCGAGCCGCGAACAGGCCTACACGAAGACCTGGGCCGGCATCATCAAGGCCAGCGGGTTCCAGCCGCAGTGATGCGAGGGAATCCTGGCCGCCAAATGCCCGGTTGAGTTGAGCCCGGAAGACATCCTTGCGTTTCCAACATGCCATGTTGGAAACGCAAGGATAAGTGAGGGCATCGACGTTGGTTGACACGCATTGCCGTCGTCGGCGCCTAAAGCCCGAAAAGACTTAAGAAAGAGAGACAAATGCAACCACTGCAAGGCCTGCGCGTCATCGACCTCTCCAAGGTCCTGGCCGGTCCGCTGTGTGGCCAGTCGCTCGGTGAACTCGGTGCCGAAGTCATCAAGGTCGAACCGCCGGAAACGGGTGATGACACGCGCGCCTGGGCGCCGCAGCAAAAGGGCGAATCGGCGCTGTTCCTCTCGGTCAACCGCAACAAGAAAAGCCTGGCGCTGGATCTCAAGAGCGAGGAAGGCCGCAAGATCGTGCATACCCTGGTGGCCTCGGCCGACATCGTGCTGCAGGGTTTCGGCGCCGGCGCGGCGGCGCGCCTCGGCGTGGACTACGCCACCCTGTCGAAGCTGAACCCGCGCCTCATCTATTGCGAGATCTCCGGTTACGGACGCGACGGCCCGCTCGGGGAGATGCCCGGTTACGACGTCATGCTGCAGGCCTTCTCCGGCATGCTGGCCAGCATGGGCGTGCCCGGTGGCGGCCTGGCGCGCGCGAGCTTTTCGCCGGTGGACCTGTGCACCGGCGCCAACGGCCTGGCGGGCGTGCTGGCGGCGGTGATCGAGCGCGGCCGGACGGGCAAGGGTACGTACCTGGAGGTGTCGCTCCTGTCCACCGCCATGAGCCTGATGGGTTACCTGGCGCAGGGTTTCTGGGTCACCGGCAAGTCGCCGCGCCCGATGGGCACCGGCCACGGCGCGCTGGCGCCCTACCAGGCTTTCAACGCCTCGGATGCGCCGATGATGATCGGCGTCGGCAACGACGCGCAGTGGCGCCGCCTCTGCGCCATGCTGGGCATGGGCGACGTGGTCGACGATCCGCGCTTCGCCACCAACGCGGCGCGCGTGGCCAACTTCGACATGACCGTGGCGATGGTGCAGGAGAAGATCAGCAAGAAGCCGGT
Source organism: Burkholderiales bacterium (assembly GCA_947456845.1). Classification (GTDB taxonomy): domain Bacteria; phylum Pseudomonadota; class Gammaproteobacteria; order Burkholderiales; family JAEUOS01; genus JAEUOS01. Next base: position 8,548 of record CANGUJ010000043.1, read on the forward strand.
GGCGCACTGGCTGGAGCAGTGCCGCGGCGCCGGCATTCCCTGCTCGCCCATCCACACCCTGGAAGAGGCGATCCACCACCCGCAGGTGCTGGCCCGCAAGCTGGTGCAGACCAACGCGCATCCGGTGCTGGGAGACTTGCCCAGTGTGGCCTTTCCGGTGCGTTTCAACGAGGAACCGGCGCAGTCGGCGAGCGCGCCGCCGCTGCTGGGCCAGCATACGGTCGAAGTGCTGGGCGGGATCGGCTACGACGCATCCGCCATCGAGGCCCTGCGCGCGCGCGGCATCGTCACGGTCGGCCGCGCCTGAGGCATACGCCGGCCGGCTGGCGGGTGTACCCTTCAGGGCGACAAGAACATGCAGGGAGACAACATGCGGCCCCTTCGCGTCATTCGCAACGCATTGCTGGTGGTGGTTGCGTGCGGGGCTTCGCTTGCATGGGCGCAGGCCTGGCCGACCAAGCCGGTGCGCATCGTGCTGCAGTTTCCGCCCGGCGGCTCTACCGATGTGGTGGCGCGCATCCTCGCCCAGACGCTCACCGCCTCGCTGGGCCAGCCGGTGATCGTCGAGAACAGGCCGGGCGCCGATGGCGCGATCGCCGGCGACTTCGTCGCGCGCGCCGAGCCGGACGGCCACACCTTCTTCCTGGCCTCCAACACGCCGATGATGCAGGTGCCGCTGTTGAAGAAGAATCCGCCCTACGACCCGGTGAAAAGCTTCACGCCGGTCTCCCTGGCGGGGCGCTACATCTATCTGCTGGTGGTCAACCCTTCGCTGCCCGCGAAGGACGCGAGCGAACTGCTCGCCTTCGCGCGCGCCAATCCGGGCAAGCTCAACTACGGCAGCTACAGCGGCGTCACGCAGCTCATGCACACGCGGCTGAAGTCGGTGAAGGCGGATACCAACCTCGTCAACTACAAGGGCGAAGGGCCGACCGTCACCGACATCATGGGCGGCCATGTGCAGCTGACCTTCGCCACGCCCATCAGCACCCAGGCGCTCATCAAGGAAGGCAAGCTGCGTGCCTTGGCGATCCTGCTGCCGGCGCGTTCACCGCTGTTTCCCACGGTCCCCACCGCGGCGGAGGCGGGCCTGCCGCCGCTGACCGCGGGCACCTGGGCGGCGCTTTTCGGCCCGGCCCGGCTGCCGGCCGACATCACCGTGAAAATGAGCCGCGAATGGAACGCCGCCCTGCAGAAGCCCGACGTGCGCGAGAAGATCGAGAAGCTGGGTTTCGATCTGGCCGGCTCCACCCCCGAGGAGCTTGGCAGCTTCGTCGGCGAGCAACTGCAGGCCTGGAGCCGCGCGTTCCGCGAGGCGGGGATGAACCCGGAGTAGGTGCAGGGCGCCGGTTGCTGCGCCAACCGCCGGTCAGGGCAGGAGCACCGGCGCACCGGTGGTTTGCCGGTTCTCCAGTTCTTCATGCGCACGGACGATCTCGGATAGCCGGTAGCGCCGCCCGATCTCCGCCCTGACCGCGCCGCTTTTCACGGCCGCAGCGAAGGTCGCGGCGGACTGCCGCAATTCCGCCGTGGTGGCGATGAAGCTCTTCAGCGTGGGCCGGCATACCGTCAGCGACTTCGGGTGCAGAAGATGCAGGTCCAGGCCTTCCACGTCGCCCGAGGCGGTGCCGTAGCTGATGATGGTGCCGCGGTTGGCCAGGCAGTCGAGGGACGGGAAGAACACGTCGCGCCCGACCGCGTCGTAGATGATCGACACACCCTGGCCCCCGGTGATCTCGCCCACCCGGCGCACGAAGTCCTCGCGCTTGTAGTTGATGACGGCGTGGCAGCCGTGGGCCAGCGCGGTCTCGCGCTTGGCGTCGGAGCCGACCGTGCCGATCACCTCGGCGCCCAGCGCGCGCGCCCAGGCCGAGAGGATCAGCCCCATGCCACCGGCCGCCGCATGCACCAGCACGCGCTCGCCGGCCTGCAGCCTGTAGAGCCGGTGCAGCAGGTATTCGGCCGTCATGCCGCGCAGCAGCGTGGCGGCTGCGCTTTCCATGTCGAGCCCGTCGGGCATCGGCAGGGTGCGCTCCGCCGGCAGCAGGCGCACCGCGGCATAGGCACCGGGGTGCACGTAGGTGACCGCCTGCCCGACCCGGAGGTCGTGCACGTCGGCGCCGACCGACTCGATCACGCCCGAACCCTGGGAGCCCAGTACCACCGGGAACTGCGCGGTGTGGTGCGGCCCATGCGCGCCGCGGCGCTGGTAGATGTCGGCGAAATTGAGCCCGATGGCCTGCTGGCGGATGCGAACTTCCTGCGGGCCCGGGTCGGGTACGTCCATTTCGGTGACTTCAAGAACTTCCGGGCCGCCGTGGCGGTGGATCAGGACGGCGGGGCTTTTGAGGGTGGCCATGTTGGTCTTTTGAGTGCGGGTGAGGGAAACGGCGGTTCGTTCGCAGGTGCGATTCACTGTGCTGTGCGGGTGGATGGTCAGTTGCCCACCCTGGGCGCTGTCCGCAACAGTTCCTCCACCTGTGCCTTCCAGAACCGCGCATTGCCGGTCGTGCCATGCCCGAAGGTGTCCGCGCTGCCGGGGATCAACAGCAGCCGAGCGTTCCTGACGCGTTTCAACTCGCGCTCCATCACGCCCAGTTCGGGCGGGTTGCGCTCGTCGTCCGCCGAGTTGATCGCCAGGAGCGTCGCGGTGATCCTGTCCAGGCCCGGCGATGCGTTGTAGTCGCGCGAGGATTCCCAGTGGTACAGGGTATCGTTGGCATCCGCCGGGAAAGGCGCCGCGAGGCGCTGGTTGAGGAGGGCGTCGGCCTTTTCGCGCGAGCCGGCAATTTTCTGCAGGCCCTGGTTGCCGCCATTGGTGGCGAAGTTGTAGAACACCGCGGCGAACTGCGCGCTCTTCGGTTGCTTCGTGTAATTGCCGCCCATCCATTCGGGGTCGGTGCGGATGGAGTCGACGATCAGGCGCCGCATGATCCAGTTGCGTCCCGACATTTCGCTGGGCATGGAGGCCATGGGCACCAGCGCGTCCATGAAGCCCGGGTACTTCACGCCCCACAGCCAGGTGTGCATGCCGCCCATCGAATTGCCGATCACCAGGCGCAGGTGCTTGACCCCCAGGCCTTCGGTCACCAGGCGATGCTGCGCCGCCACCATGTCATCGTAGTTGTACATCGGGAACTTCGCACGCATGCCGTCGGAGGGCTTGCTGCTCTTGCCGTGGCCGATCGCGTCCGGCAGGATCACGTAGTACTTGCCCGCATCCAGGGGCTGGCCGGGGCCGAACAATTCGTTGCCGAAGGCGGGCGAAAGCAGCGCGCGGCCGTTGCCGGTGGTGCCGTGCAATACCAGCACCGCCGGGTTGGCCGGCGAACCGAGCGTGGTGTAGGCAAGGCGCAGCTCCGGCATGACCTCGCCGGTGTGGAAGCGGAAGTCCCGGGCGATCCACGCGCCTTCCGCCGGCGCGGGCTGCGCGTACGAACCCAGGGCCAGCGTTGCCAGCCAAAGGGACGCGAAAGTGCGGCCCAATCGATGCGTGATATGCATGCCGTTCTCCGGTGGCTGCTGGTGTGCGGTCGTGCGAGGGTTGGCCTAGCCCTGGCCGCGCCCGATGTTCTTGTCGATCCAGGCCAAGAGCCGGTCGGCCGGTTCCAGGCTGTTGTCGTCCTGCATCAGCATGTGCGAATTGCCCTTGATGCCGAGTTCGGGCAGCACGATGTTCTGCACCCGTCCGCCGGCCGGGGTGGCGGCCTCGGCGAATTCGCGGCAGGCCTTCAGGCGCGGCGCCCAGCGCGGCGATGTGTCGACATAGTCGCCCCACAGTACCATCATTGGCATCTTGAGATACGGCTTCAGGTCGCCACTGGCGGCCGGACATGCGCCGGGTTCGATCGACACGATGCCGGCGATGCCGCGCTCTGAAAGCGCATGCCCGGATGCACCCCGGGGTGTTCCGTGCCGAAGCGGAAGATCGCCCACGCCGCTTCCTGTCCGGCCATGAACACCGGGTGGCCGGCGCGGGCAAGATATTCATCCCAGCCCATGCCAATGCGATATCGTGCCGGCTTGTCGGGACGCGCGATCGTGCGGCCTGCCCAGGTCCAGCGCCGGCATTGCCGGGATGATGCCGTTCGGGTTGCTGCTCGCATTGCTGTAGTAGCCGGTGACGATGTGGTCCAGACGCGTGGTCGCGGCCACGCCGGGCACCTGATGCAGCTCGCGCAGGTAGTTGTCCAGATGGTGGTAGGCCGAGAGCGGGCGCACGCTGCACTTGAACAGCGGGTGATAGGCCGCGTCGAAGCGCGCCAGGGTCACGTAGAGCCGCCAGTCGCCCTCGGTGATGGTGTTCCCCACCAGGTAGCGCTGCTTTGCCAGACGCAGTTCCAGCATGTCCAGGCATGCGAACACCCGGGTGACGGCTTCGTCGTAGGCGTCCTGGCTGGTTGCCATGCCGGCGCGGTATACGCCGTTGTTGAGGTCGCGATACACGGTCTGGTTGATGGCGTCTATTTCCTCGCGCAGCGGCGCCGGGTAGTAGTCTCCCGGTTTGGCGCCCAGGCCGTCGAAGGCCGAGTTGAACATGCGGATGATCTCGGAGGACTCGTTGTTGACGATGGTCCTGGTCTTCCTGTCCCAAAGCGTGGGCACCGTCACCTTGCCGGTGTAGGTCGGGTCGGCGGCGGTGTAGGCCTGGTGCAACCAGGTGAAGCCGTTCACCTCGTCAGCCGTCGCGCCGGGAAACGCACTGCCGAAGCGCCAGCCATTGCGCCGGTCATTGGGCAGCGCGACCGACATGGACACCATGCCTTCCAGGCCCTTCAGGGCGCGGAAAATGATCGCGCGGTGCGCCCACGGACAAGAGTAGGCGACGTACAGGTGGTAGCGCCCGGCTTCCGCCTTGAAGTCTGTCCCGCCGTCGCTGCTTAGTGCGGCGCGGAAAAGGCTTTCCGGCCGCACGAAGCTGCCGCCGGCGGGTGGCGGGTCGTTGGTCCACTTGCCTTCCACGAGTATTCCCATGAGGATTCTTTTCGCTGATGTTGAGGTCGGCTTGGTCTAGCGCAGCACCTTGCTTGCCTCGGCTGCCCTGATCAGACCTTCGGCATCCACAGGCAACAGGAAGTCCGCAGCCACGGCCCGTGAGGCGGCCCTCTTCACTGCCTCCACATAGCCTGCATGCGATCCGTAGCGTTCTTCCAGCGAAGGGCGCGGATCGCCCCTGGCCATGCGGTCGGCGGCGGTACGCGCGAACGGGATCATGCCGCCGGCGTAGTTGCAGATCTGGTCCTTGTGGAAGGCGCGCTCCTGCGACGCCATCGGAAACACGCGGCCGCGATTGGGCGCGTCGTGCCATAGCATGCCGCTGGCCTGGCGCATGTCGCGGGGCTTGATGATGAGGAAGGTCGCGACATAGCGCGCCTTGCCGTCGGCATCGCGGCCGCGCTCGATGTCCTGGATGATGGCCTTGCCGGGCAGTGTCGGGTCGAGTTCGCCGAAGGCGCGCCCGGCCACCTGTTCGTAGACGACCTTCTGCGACGGCCTGCCGGCGGGTTCCGTGAACGGCAGCACCTCGTCGATGACGATGCGCGTCACCCGCGCAGCGGCGCCTGCGCTGGCGCCGAGCGCGAGCACACCGGCCAGGCCGGCGACGGCCAGAGTCCGCATGCTTCCTCCTGAGGGTTGTTGTTATGCCCGCACTTTACACAAGCCGTGCCGGCGCGCCTCGAACGTACCCTTGCCGCGCATCGGCGCTACCATCCGCGCGTGGCGCATGCGGTGTCGATCCCCGCGAACATGGGCAATTTCCGATGGCAGAGCCGAAACTTGAAGGCACGCTCGCCCGCCTGCTGCGGCAGGGTGCGCAGGGGCGCGCCTTCCTGTTGACCTGCGCCGCGCTCGCCTTTGCCGGCACGCTGACGGCGACCTTCCCGGTCACCGCGGTCATCGTGCCCGCGGCGTTGCTCATGCCAGGGCGCTGGCGCGCCATCGCCCTGGCGGCCGCGGCCGGCAGCACCATCGGCGCCACCGTGATGGTGATCGTCCTGCACCATCTTGGCTGGGCGACGATCTACGACCGCTTTCCGGAAATGCTCTTTCATCCCGGCTGGGCGCGCATCATGGACTGGGCCGGGCGCTACGGCATGCTGGCGCTGTTCCTGATCGCCATCTCGCCCCTGCCGCAGACGCCTGCGCTGGTGTTCCTCGGTGTGGTGCAGCAGGCCTATGCGGGCATTGCGAGCGCCATGTTCGCGGGCAAGCTCCTCAAGTACGGCGTGCTGGCCTGGGCGGCGAGCAGGTTCCCGGAGCGATTTGCCGGCAGCGCCGCCGCGCGCTGGTTCCGCCGGCGCTGATGCCGCGGCCGCGCGCGGCGTGCACGCCGCGGGATCAGCCGAGCAGCCGGGCCAGCACGTCGGCGGCGCGGATACAGGCCTCGCGCGTCACGTCGAGGTGCGTCACCAGCCGCACCTTCACCGGACTGAAGGCGTTGATCAGCACGCCCTCATCGCGTGCGGCGGCGACCAGGTGGGCGGCAGTGAGCTTGCCGCCTTCGAGCTCGA
>CANGUJ010000044.1 GCA_947456845.1 Burkholderiales bacterium
GTAACCGGCGAATCCTTTTTTCACCTCGACACGCTGTGCGGCGGCTGGGGCGGCTCCGCCGGCATGGATGGCTATGGCCCTTCGCGCTCCAATGTGCACGGCGACACGTCGGACGTGCCGGTGGAAATGCAGGAGGCGTTTCATCCCTACCGCTTCGAGTCCTACGCGTTGCGGCCGGACTCCGGCGGCCCCGGCGAGTTTCGCGGCGGTGTCGGCATCGTCAAGACCTATCGCATCACCGGGCCGTGCCGCATCAACCTGAAGATCGAGCGCACCAAGTGCCCGCCGTGGGGTTTGCTGGGCGGCGGCGAGGGCAAGACCGCCGAGGTGGAGATCCGCAAGACCGACGGGTCGGTGCTGAAGGTGTTCAAGGGCGACCATCCGCTCGTCGCGGGTGACCAGGTGGTGATCCGTTCCGGCGGCGGCGGCGGTTTCGGCCCGGCCTGGAAGCGTGACCTCGCCGCCGTGCAGAAGGATCTCATCACCGGCTGTGTGTCGCGCGAGGCGGCGCGGCGCGACTACGGCGTGGCCACCCTTGATGACGGCAGCATCGACTTCGAGTCAACACAACAACTGCGCAAGCAGATGGCAAAGGGAGAAGACAGATGATCAGGCAAAGGCGCCGCCTGCTGGCGGCAGGCGGACTGGGGTTGGTGTCCGGCGGGTTGCCGGGTGTTTCGCTCGCACAGGCTTATCCTTCGCGGCCGATCCGCGTGATCGTGCCCTTTGGCCCCGGTGGCGTCACCGACGTTCTGGCGCGCCTGCTTTCGGCGGAGATCGCAAAGGACTTCGGCCAGCCGGTGGTGGTGGAGAACATGCCCGGCGGCACCGGCCTGATCGGCACCGGCGCGGTCGCCAAGGCGGTGCCCGACGGCCACACCATCCTGTTCACTTCCAACGCGCACACCATCAACCCGGCCTTGCGCAAACAGATGCCCTTCGATTCGGTGAAGGACTTCACCCCGCTGGTGTTGCTGGCGGCCGCGCCCAACATGCTGGTGGTGCGTTCCGATTCGGCGATCAGGAGCGTGGCCGAGTACATCGCCGCGGCCAAGGCCAAACCGGGCGAGATCAACTACGCCACCTCGGGGGTGGGCACCTCGCTGCATATCGCCGGCGAGCAGTTCTCGCAGATCACCGGCGCGAAGTTCAACCATGTGCCCTATGCGGCTTCCAACCAGTCGGTGCAGGCGGTGCTGGGCGGGCATGTGGTGTCCTCCTGGTCGGCGGTCAATGCGGCGCTGCCGTTCGTGAAGGCCGGGCGCATGCGGCCGCTGGCGGTGGCGAGCGAGAAGCGAACCGAGTTCGCGCCCGATGTGCCGACGTTCGCCGAGGTGGGCATCAAGGGCATGAAAAGCGAGACCTGGCTGGCGGCCCTGGGCCCGGCGGGACTGCCCGCACCGGTGGCCGCCAAGCTGGCGGCAGAACTGCAGATGCTGATCGCGCGCGCCGACGTGAAGCAGAAGATCCTCGGCCTCGGCGCCGAGCCGGTGGGCGTGGAACTGGAGGCGTTCCGCGCCCAGATCCGTGACGAGATCGAGATGTACACGAAGATCGCGCGGGCCGGCGACATCAAGGCGGAGTAGGGCACACGCCCGTTCACAAAGGGAGATCAGACATGAAAATCCTGTGGCACGCATGTGTTTTGCTGGCCGGTCTGGCGCTGGCGCCACTGGCGAACGCGCAGGAAAGCTATCCCGCGCGGCCGGTGCGCATCATCGTCGGCTTTGGCGCCGGCGGCATTTCGGACGTGATGGCGCGCCTGCTGTCGGTGGAGTTGCAGAAGACCTGGGGCCAGCCGGTGGTGGTGGAAAACAAGCCCGGCGCCTCCGGGGTGATCGGCGCCGAGCTGGTGGCCAAGTCGCCCGCCGATGGTTACGTGCTGATGCTGGCCTCGGGCACCCATACCATCACGCCTGCCCTGCGCCTGAAGATGCCCTACGACGCGGTCAGGGACTTCACCGCCATCACGCTGCTGGCCTCGGCACCCAACATGCTGGTGGTGAACGCAGACACCGCGTTCCGCTCGGTGGCCGACTACATCGCGGCAGCGAAGGCCAAACCGGGCGAGGTGAATTACGCCACCTCCGGCATCGGCACCACGGTGCACATCGCCGGCGAGCGCCTCGCGCATCTGGCCGGGGTGCGCCTGAACCACATTCCCTACAAGAGTTCCAGCCAGTCGGTCGAGGCGGTGGTGGCCGGGCAGGTGATGAGCTCCTGGTCGGCCGTCAACGCCGCGCTGCCGCACATCAAGAGCGGCCGGGTGCGCGCGCTCGCGGTGGCAAGCGAAAAGCGCTCGTCATTCGCGCCCGATGTGCCCACCTTCGAGGAACTGGGTGTCAAGGGCATGAAGAGCGACACCTGGCTGGGCATGCTCGGGCCGCCGAACATGCCGGCCGCGGTGGCAACGAAGATCAATGCCGAACTGGCGCGTCTGCTGGTGCGCCCGGACTTCCGCGAGAAGGTGCTGGGTCTGGGTGCCGAACCGGTGGCGGGCGTGGCGCTGGAGAAATACTCGGCCCTGATGCGCGACGAAATCGACAGCTACGCCGCCATCATCAAGGTGGCGAACATCAAGCCGGAGTAGGCGCCGGCAGCCGGCAGGTAGTCAAAAGGCGCCCCGCGGGGCGCCTTTTTTTCTGCCATCACTGGCTCAACCGTGCATCCGGCCGCGCCGTTCGCCCATTTTCTGCATGCGCTCGGCCAGTTTCTTGCGCTGCTCCGGGTTGAGCGCCTCGCCGGCATCGGCCAGCGCCTGGGTCATGCGTTTGGAGGAGGCGTCCGCCAGCGCGATCTGCTCGACGCGCAGCTTTTCGAGCGCGGCGCGGTCGATGGTGGGGGCGGCCAGCAACTGTACGCCCTGGGTGCGGGCGGTGCGCAGCTTCTCGCGCAGCGGCGCCATGTCGCGCGCCAGATCCTTGGCAATGGTGGTGAGCTTCTCGCGCTGCTCCGGCGTGGCGTCGGCCTCCGCGGCGAAATGCTTGACCATGCGCTCGACATGCGCGTCCATCTTCGCCGGGTCGGCGGTGACGCCCAGCGCCGCGTGGTGCCCGAAAGGCCCCATCGAGAAGGCCTTGCCGGCGTAACTGCCGGCAAACCCGGCTGCCGCCGCGATGCCAACCACGAACAACAGCTTGCCGAAACGGGATCCGTGCCGGTTGGCGCGGCTGCAATGGCTGCCACCAGCGGGCTGGGGAGTGAGATTCTGGTTATCCATGGATGTCTTCCTTGTCGTTGAGGGCTTTCCCGCCCGGTGGAACACAGTGTGCGCGCCAGATGTTGCTGAAATATCTCCGCGGTGTAAGGGGTTGTAACAAGACCTTGCAACAAACCCGTCATGCCGTTTTCACATTGCGGGCCCATGCTTGGAGCGTGGCGGGTTGAAACGTCGCACCGTGTTGAAGCACTGGCGCTTTTCAATGTGTCCAGCGCGCATGGACGGGAATAACCGGCAGAGGCCGGCTGTATACGCAGGAGCAGGCGCAGATTTGTGTGCCGTGCCACTGATCGTCAATTGTCGATTGTCGCAAGGCCAGGAGGAGTATCGTCATGAACAAGTTCATTCGCAAACTCGTCGCCGCGCCTGTGCTGGCGCTTGCCGCCAGCGCCGGTCATGCGGCCACGTTCAGTGTTGCGGATCCTCAGGGTGACTTTCTGTCCACCTATGCCGGTACCCAGGCCGGCGATCTGGACGTGCTGTTCGCTTACGGCCTGTTTGACGCCACGGCTTCCACCTTCACTTTCGGCGCGACCATGAGCGCGCCGGTAGGCACTACAGCCGGGGCCACCTACATCTGGGGCATCAACCGCGGGGGCGGCACGGAGCGCCTGAACACGGGCGCCCTTCCGGTGGGTGCAGGTGTCAGGTTCGATGCGGTCATCGCGCTCAATACCCTGAGCGGCGGCGGGGGCGCGGTCAACCTGTTCAACGGCAACCCGGCAACCAGCCTGCCGAGCGGGGCGGTAAGCATCGTCGGCAACTCCATCACCCTGACCCTGGCGGCGGGCCTGCTGCCCAACAACGGCACCGGTTTCGCCAACTACCAGTTCAATCTGTGGCCGCGGCTTGGCGTGGGCAACAACAACCAGATCAGCGACTTTGCGCCTAACAATTCCAGCATCGGCGTGTTGGCAGTGACCCCGGTTCCCGAACCCGACGCCCTGGCGTTGATGGTCGCGGGCCTGGGCCTGGTGGGCTTCATCGCGCGCCGCCGCAGCAAGGCCGCGTAGGCGCTTATCCGTTTCTCCGCGAACGGCCCGGGCGACTGCGCGCGCCCGGGCCGCTTTTTTGTGCGCGGCTCGCGGGCCCGGATGCGTCGTTAGACGCCATCAGCACGGCGGTGCCGCCGCGCCGGCATGACTGCGAAAAGGTGGTTTTGGTCGCGTCCGATAATGGTGAGTTGCACCTGCGAGGAAAGATCCTGCTGGTCGGCCCGGACCCCATGCTGTTGATCCGGGCTAACGTGGACCACCAGCGTTTCAATATCGGGAGCGCTCCGATACTGAATTTCCCCGCCGGGACGCGGGTTGAGTTAGCGTGGCGGACTTGAGGGCTGCCTCACAAGGCGCAAGTGAGGTCCACTGGACGAGACGGTGCAGTCAGTTCCTTGATGGCGTCGTTTTATATAGTCGGAAAGCCGATCTCTTGAAGATAAGAAAACGTTTTGTCGTAAAAGGTTGGTTGACGCGTATGGTCGTTCTTCTCGCCTTCCGGCACGACAATCACCATGCCTTGGCGCGCTCGGGTTAACAGAACCCGATAGGCGTTCTTGAGGAACGCTTGGCGCTCCGGCTTTCGAATTCGCTGCCATGCGTCCCCGACAAAAGACATGTGCTGCCAGCGACCGCCGTCGTATCGAAAGTCGGCATCCCAAACCACACAGGCCCAGTCGAGTTCAAGGCCCTGAACATGAAACTCCGTTGCGACATCTTCAAGAAAGAAAGAAGACCGCACGTCGTCCTTGCCGTCAAGAAACCAATGGATGGGATCCATGGGCGAACGAACGTCGATTGCGTGGGGCTTTAGCCGCTGTGCCTGGGAAGAAACGATGATGCCGTAGCGCTCTGATCCACGCGCTTGCTCCTTCAGCCACTCCTTTGCACGAGCCACGCTTCTTGTCAGGGTTATCGGATAGCGGCTTGACACCTGACGTAGAAGTCCCTTGCTCTGTTCGATATCCCGATCAAGAACATTCTTGACCAAGGCAGAGACGCTTTCGGCGCGAAACGAGCGCATTGAGACAGAAAGATGCAAATCATCGTTGAACTGGACATTCGGCCGACCGGCCAATGCCTTTATGACCGAGCCGGCACCGTACTCCGCATCCTGTAAGCGCGAAGATATGCAGACATGCCATTTCGGAAACTTCCGCATCAGCGATTCAATCCACTCGCTGATCCCGGCTTCCCCGGTATTGATTTCTTGACCACCCCCTACCAAACACACGATAACCGCCCAATCATCGTGGCGGTCTAGGCAGGAAATCAGGAATTCCGGTTCCGACTGCGAAAAATTCGCTCGCTGCTTCTTGCGCAGCATGAACGACGCCGTTTGCTCGAGGTCCCATGCACGTTGAGCCTCGTCAAATAGCGCAACGTGCTCGAGTGGCGGTCGGTCAATATCGACAAGGCATTCATCTCTAAAGTTGTGAACGTTTTGGATGAAGAGCTTGACTTCGCCCATCGCCTCGCCCTTCTTTAGCTTTCTGCCCGCCAGCTTTTCGCGCGCCACCTTGTCGCGTGCGAGCGCCTCGCGCAGGATAGCTACCAGCGGTCCATTTCCCGACAGGAAGACACTGTAGAGATCGTCTTCCTTGTTGATGTGTTTCGTTGCGATATCAAGCCCTACAAGCGTCTTGCCCGCACCCGGTACGCCGGTTACGAAGCATATTGATTTTTTCGACAATTCTCGGGATTGCTGGATAACTGTCGAAATCGCAGCTGTGGTTTTGGTCAGGTTGACCGCGCCGGCATCCGTCCGCGAGATTTCGGCGACGGAATGGCCGCCATATAGCGCCATCGCGGCTTCGACGATTGTAGGTGTTGGGTGATAACGACCCTGCTCCCAAGACAGCAAATCGATGTCTTCGCCAGGACAAAAAGCGATAACTTGGTCAATCGTTTCAGGAAGCTGCGAAACGCCAGTAAGCACCGGGAGAAGAACGCCGTCGTTATGTGATGTTGTAGCGATGCTTGCGACAGCTTCTCGAGCATCCGTTGCAATTAGTACAGGGGCGATCGCCTTGTCATGACTCGTTTCATGAAAGTTCTTCAGGTCGACCGCATAGTCCAATACTTGATCTATCGCCGAGCTTGGGAACTGAGATTCCCCGACCTTGAACTCGAAGACGAATATAACGGGCCCGATAACGCACAAGACATCGATGCGCTTCCCGAGCCTCGGGACCGAGTATTCGAAATAGAGCTTTCCGCGCCGCCTGAATTTCTGCAGTGCGACTTGTAGGATTCTTATTTGGGCGATCCAGGCATCGCGTTGTGTGGACTCCACTGCAAAAGAGCCGCCTCGGAGGAGCGCGCCTAAAATCTGGTCCGATGGGCGCTCGATAAACGCGTCGATTGAATCCGCGTAGTACGCTCGATTGGACGCGATTGCGGTAGTCGGTGACATTTGCGGTGGGCGTGCGTTTTTCACTACTCAATTGAAGGATAGTATCGTCCTTTGTACTGCTGCGATTCGATCTGGGCTTAAGCTACCGAACCCGTTTCTTGAAGCTAAACGACATGACTCTCCTCCTCCTCGGCCTCATCCTCTTCTTAGGCGTCCACTCCGTGCGCATCTTCGCCGACGGCTTTCGCACCCGCATGATCGCGAAGATCGGCCTCAACCCGTGGAAAGGCGTCTACACCGTGCTCTCGTTGGTGGGCCTGGTGCTCATCGTCAATGGCTACGCCGCGTCGCGCGCCGAGGGCGGTTTCCTGTGGAACCCGCCGCGCTGGACCTTCCATGTCACCGCGCTGCTCACCCTGTTTTCATTCATTCTCGCCGCCGCGTCTTATGTGCCCGGCACGCGCATCAGGGCGCGGCTGGGGCATCCCATGGTGATGGGGGTCAAGGTGTGGGCGTTCGCGCACCTGCTTTCCAACGGCAGGGTGGGCGATGTGGTGCTGTTCGGCGCGTTCCTCGCCTGGGCGGTGGCGGACTACATTTCGGCGCGCCGGCGCGACAGGGCGGCCGGCACGGTCTACCCCGTGCTGGGCATCTCGCGCGACATCATCGCCGTCGTGGGCGGGCTGGTGGCGTATGTCGTGTTCGCGTTCTGGTTGCACTTCTGGCTGATCGGGGTCAAGCCGTTCGGGGGGGGATAGGCACGGTCCCACTCGACGCGCCGAAAAGGGAGGTTGCAAAATGCAGAATTACTGCATTTCTGCTAATCTTCGCCCATGCGTGCCACTCTCACCATCAATAGCCGCGGCGTCGTCACCTTGCCTGCCAAACTCCGGCAGGCCATGGGGCTGAAGACCGACGACCAACTTATTGCGGAAACTACCGCCGAGGGCCTGCTGCTGCGGCCGGCTGTCACAATGCCTGTTGAGCTCTACACGGAAGCGCGGGTGCGCGAGTTTGATGCCGGCGAAGCCGATCTCGCTGCATTGCTTGCGCGCAAGGTGCCGGCCGCCTTGCCTGCAGGCCGCCGGAAACGCAAAACCTAGCGCTGAACCGGCCCTGGGCCATGCGGGTATTCCTGGACGCCAACATCCTGTTTTCGGCGGCCAAATCCAATGGCGCAATTCGACAGCTGATCGAGATCTTGCTCGCCCGCGGGCATGAATGCTGGGTCGACGACTACGTTCTGGTCGAGGCGCGACGCAACCTGCGAGGCAAGTTTCCGGACGCTGTGCCGGTCCTTGAGGCACTGGTTCCGCTGTTGCATTCCGGGATGGCGGCCTCGCCAACCGTTGCCGTTGCCGACCTGGCCTGGCTGCCGGAGAAAGACCGCCCGGTATTGCACTCCGCGATCAGGCTCGGCTGCGACGCGCTTGTCACGGGCGACCAGCTGCATTTCGGCGCCGGCTACGGCAAGACATTCAGTGGCGTGACGATTCACTCGGCGCGTTCGCTGGCCGAGGCCATCCTGACAGCGGGCTGAGGCTCCTCAGGGTCTTGCGGCGGATATGCGCGCCACGATGTCCAGCGCCGCAATCCGCCCCAGCGTCACCGCGCTGAGCAACCCGTTGCCCGAGAGGTAGCCCCACACCGCGCCCCCTGAAAGCCCGCGCGCCGCGCCGCCGCCGGCGTACAGGTTGGGGAAGGCGCCGCCATCCTTCTTCAATACACGCCCATGCGTGTCGATCGCCAGTCCGCCCTGGGTGTGGAACAGGGCGCCGGTCACCTTGACGGCGTAGTAGGGGCCTTGCAGCGCCGGCTTGGCCCTGAAGTCGCGGCTGTACGGGCACAGCATGTCGCCGCGCGCGCAGGCTTCGGTTTCGGCCAGCGTCACCGCCAGCGCGGCGGCATCGAGCCCGCATTGCGCCGCCAGCTCGCCGATGGTCGCACCGGTCTTCATCGCGCCGGTGGCGAACAGCTCCGCATAGTCGGGAAAGGTCATGCCCAGCGCATGCAGCCGGGCGTCGTAGATGTTCCATGCCAGCCCTTCGCGCTGGCGGATCACGTGCTGCGAGGCTTCCGAATAGCCCTCGTGCTCGTTCCAGAAGCGCGCCCCGTCGAGGTTGACCTGGAAGCCGCCTTCCATCATCAGGGCCCAGGTGACCAGCGCACCGTGCGGCACCGCCCACGAGCCATGGCCCTGGTAGGCGCCCATGTCGGCCGGCACGGCACCCAGCGCCGCGCCCCACAGCACGGCGTCGCCCTGGTTGCCGGTGTGGCCCGCGTAGGTGGCCGCGGCGATCTCCGGGATGTACTGCGCCACCATCGCCGGGTTGCCGCCGTAGCCGTTGCAGGCCAGCAGCAGGGTGTCGCAGCCCATGGCGTCGGTGCTGCCGTCCGGGCGTATTACCTGCACGCCGGTGATGCGCCCGCCGTCGGCGAACAGGGCGCTCACCCGTGCCTCGGTCACCAGCATGACGCCGGCCGCCTCGGCCGCCTGCGCGAGGCGCCCGATCAGCCCGGCACCGGTCTTCTCCGGCACCGCGTGCATGCGCGCGACGCTGTGGCCGGGGTACAGGAAGCCTTCCAGCACATGGAAAGGGATGGCATGCGCGTCGGCCAGCCATTCCAGCGTCGCGCCCGAGGCCGCGGCGACGGCGCGCGTGACGGCCGGGTCCGAGCCGTGGTGGTTCTTGCGCTCGATGTCGGCGGCGAGCAGTGCGGCCGAGTCCTCCACGCCGATGGCGCGCTGCCAGCGCGTATGGCAGGCCGGGATGAAGCCGGAGGACAGCGCCGTGGAGCCCTGCGGCACCGCGTCGCGTTCCAGCACCACGCATTCGATGCCGGCGTCGGCCAGGGTCAGCGCGGCGGTAAGGCCGCAGGCGCCGCCGCCGATGATGGCCACCGGCGTGCGCGAAGCAAACGGGACGGGGCTCGAGAGAATCGTCATGGTGCGTGTTGCTTTCGGGAAGTCAGGCGGTTTGTCGGCCAGGCGCCATGCGGCGCGTGACGCCATCTGCCCGATACTTGCCCCACTGAAGGCCATTATAATTTCCGCTGTGTCGCGTGAGCCCCGCACGCCCTCGCAGCCTTTCCCGGAATATCTCCATGACCTCCCTGAACCAGAATCTGAGCATGGCCGGTGTCAAGGCCATCAGTGTCAATGGGTATCCGATCCGTTATATCGAACACGCGGCGGGCTGGCGCTACGACACCCTGGCCGATAAAGAACCCGAGACTGTCGAATGGATAGACACATTCCAGCCCGGTGAAACCTTCTGGGACGTCGGCGCGAATGTCGGTATCTACAGCATTTACGCCGGGGTACGGGGCATCCGGACGATGGCGTTCGAGCCGCATTTCGCCAACTACCAGCAGTTCTGCATCACGATCGCACTCAACGGCCTGCAGGATGTGGTCACACCCTTGTGTTTGGCCTTCGCCGAATCGAAATCGATCGCCGCGATGAATCTCGCCAGCGTCGATGTCGGTACCTCGATGAGCAATTTCGGCGCGGCGCTCGACTTTCGCGGACAACCGTTCCAGCCTGCCTTCCGTCAGGGAATGATCGGCTACGACATCGACAGCTTCGTCGCCGACTTCGGCCTTGAGGTACCGACCCATCTGAAGATCGATGTTGACGGGCTGGAACTCGGCATCGTGCGGGGCGCGCGCAGGATGCTCGCCAATCCGGCCTTGCAATCCGTGTCGATCGAACTGGTCGAAAGCGATCTGGCCCAGGTGGCCGAGGTCACCGCCATCCTGTCGCAGGCCGGCCTTCAATTCATCCACAAGCGGCAAAACAGCGCATTCGCCACACCGCAAACCCGTGACGTCCTGAATTACCTGTTTCATCGTGACCCGGCCGTATTCGCAAGCCTGCGCGGCGCTGGTATCGCGCCGGCAGCGGCACCGACAGTCACCACCGCCGATCTTGTTGCCCGCATCGTCGATCGGATCGCCTTGGCGACGATCGACCCCGAGCCTTGCGCGAATATCTTCATGGAAGACATGTTGCCCGCCGAGGTCTACCGGGAACTGCTCATGCGCCTGCCGCATGATGATGCGCTCGATCCGATCGACCACCCGGACGCCGCCGCGCCGGACGGCCGGCGCACCCGCTTCCTGCTCGACCTGACGCCGGCTTCGCTTGCCCGCCTGCGCGAGGAGGATCGCCCGTTCTGGGGCGCGATGATCGAGGTTTTTACCGCGCCCGAGATCAGCCGGGCGATCGTGGCCAAATTCGCCCCGACACTGGAACGGCGTTTCGGCAGCGAGATGCCCGAACTGGTCGCCGTCCCGATCCTGTATCGCGACCATCCCGGCTATCGCATCGGCCTGCATCCCGATGCGGCCAGCAAGATCGCGACCATGCAGTTTTATCTGCCCGAAGACTTGTCGCAGCGCCACCTCGGCACGACATTCCACCGGCGCAATGGCGACTCGTTCGAACGTCTCAAGACCAACCCTTTCATTCCCAACGCGGCCTATGCCTTCGTGCGCACGCCTGAGGGCTGGCACAGTGTCGACGAGCTCGCGGCCACGGAAAAGGTGCGCAATTCGATCGCGCTCACCTTCTACATCAAGGGTCAGGAATATCGCTCCGAAGCCGCTGCGTCGACCGCGCCGGTGGCATCCTTCAATGACAGCCGGACCAGCCAGGCGCTGCGCGAGCTCGTCAGGACCTTCAACCGGCGCGACCACGTAGCGCGGCTGTTCCGCAAGAACGGCGTCGGCGTCGAGCTCGGTGTGGCCGCCGGCGATTTTTCGGAGCGCATCCTCAAATACGACCATATCGGCTACCTGTTCAGTATCGACATGTGGGCCGGAGACCGCGGACACGGCATCGAGCAGTATCGCGAAGCCATCTTCCGGCTGGATCCCTATCGCGAGCGCAACACGGTCCTGCGCATGCGTTTCGACGAGGCGCTCCCGCTTTTCGACAACGAGTCGCTCGATTTCATCTATGTCGACGGCTACGCCCATGATGGCGAAATGAACGGCCAGACCTTCCGGGAATGGTTTCCCAAGCTGCGCCACGGCGGCATCATCGCCGGAGACGATTACTCGCCGGAATGGCCGCTTGTGGTTGCCGCCGTCAATGCCTTCGCCGCTGAAAACAATCTCGAAGTGCATGTCATCGAATGTCATGAAGAGGCCTGGAATTCGAAGTATCCGACCTGGTTCGCGCTGAAGCCCTGAGAGCGCGGGGCGTCGATACCGCTCCGGCTGCACCGGCTCCGTGCGCTCCCGCCGTGCCGTCGAGGCCGTGATGATTGGTTCGCCTTGCGCTGTCCCGCAGGTCGCAATCGGCAAGGAGAAACCGTGGACACGCCAGACAACCTGATCGCCCCCGCCTTGCGCGCCGCGCTCGAGGCGCAGCGCCAGGCCTACCTCGCCCATCCGGTGCCCAGCCTGGAAGAGCGGCGCGCCGACCTCTCCACCCTGCAGCGCTTCATCCGCGAGAACAAGGACGCCATCTGCGAGGCCATCAACGCCGACTACGGCCACCGCTCCCGGCATGAGACCCTGCTCACCGAGATCGCGCCTGCGGTCGACGGCATCGACCATGTGCTGGGCAAGTTGCGCGCCTGGATGAAGCCGCAGCGCCGCGGGGTGGACCTGCGCAGCTTTTTCGGCGCGAAGAATCGCGTCATCCCGCAGCCGCTGGGCGTGGTGGGCGTGATCGTGCCGTGGAACTTTCCGCTCAACCTTTCGCTCATTCCGCTGACCTACATCTTCGCCGCGGGAAACCGCGCCATGGTCAAGATGAGCGAGAACTCCCGGCACCTGGCGAAGCTGTTGATCGAACGCATGCCGGCCTACTTTCCGCACGAGAAGCTGCGGTTTTTCGATGAAACCGGCGGCGTCGGCATCGAGTTCTCGCGGCTGCCCTTCGACCACCTGCTCTTCACCGGCTCGGGCGCCACCGGCCGCGCCGTGATGGCCGCGGCCGCGCAGAACCTGTGCCCGGTGACGCTCGAACTGGGCGGCAAGGCGCCCGCCATCGTGTGCGACGGCTTCGACCTGCGCAAAGCCGCCGAGCGCATCCTGTTCGTCAAGTACCTCAATGCCGGGCAGATCTGTACTTCGGTGGACCATGCGTGGCTGCCGCAAGGGTCCATCGCCGCCTTCGTCGATCTGGCGCAGGCGATCCTGCCCAAACGCTACCCGTCGCTCGCCTCGCCCGACTACACCTCCATCATCGACGCGCCGTCCTTCGAGCGCCTGCTGGGCATGCTGGACGACGCGCGCGCGCGCGGCGCCCGGGTGCTGCAGTTGCTGCCCGGCCCGGCCTTCGACCGCGCCGCGCGCAAGATCGCGCCGCACATCGTACTCGACGCGCCGGACGACAGCCAGGTCATGCAGCGCGAGATCTTCGGGCCCATCCTGCCGCTGCGCGGCTATGCCGACCTCGGGCAGGTGATCGCGCACATCAATGCCCGCCCGCGGCCGCTCGCCATCTACCCGTTCAGCGACGATGCCGCCACGGTGCAGATGCTGCTCGACCGGGTGATGTCGGGCGGCGTGTCGGTCAACGATGCCCTGTTCCATGTGGGCCAGCACGACCTGCCCTTCGGCGGCGTGGGCGCCTCCGGCATGGGCCACTATCACGGCCGCGAGGGCTTCGAGACCTTCTCCAAGATGCGCCCGGTGTTCTACCAGGCGCGCTTTTCGGCGCTCAGGTTCATGGCCCCGCCCTACGGCAAGTTCGCCGACCGGTTGCTGGCGTTCCTGATCAAGTGATGCGGGCGCGCGGCCGGCGGCAGGTATGAGGGCTTCCGGCACCGAAGGCGGCGCCCCCGCGCCCGCCCGCCCCGGGCCGTACCCGCACCTGCTGGCCCCGCTCGATCTCGGCTTCACGGTTCTGAAGAACCGCGTGCTGATGGGCTCCATGCACACCGGGCTGGAGGACGGGCGCGACCTGACCAGGCTGGCCGCCTACTTCCGCGAGCGCGCCGAGGGCGGGGTCGGTCTCATCGTCACCGGCGGGTTCGCCCCCAACGTCGCCGGCTGGGGCAAGCCCTTCGCCGGCATGCTCGCCACCTCGGGCGCGGCGCGCCGCCACCAGGGGGTCACGCGCTCGGTGCATGAGGCCGGCGGCCGGATCGCGTTGCAGATCCTGCACACCGGGCGCTATGCCTACCATCCGCTGGCGGTGGCGCCGTCGAGGCTGCAGTCGCCGATCTCGCCCTTCACGCCCTTCGAGCTTTCCGCGCGCGGCGTGGAACGTCAGATCCGCGCCTTCGTCAACTGCGCGGCCAAGGCGCGCGAGGCCGGCTACGACGGCGTCGAGATCATGGGCTCCGAGGGCTACCTGATCAACCAGTTCATCGCCGCGCCTACCAACCGGCGCAGCGACGCCTGGGGTGGCGACTACAGCCACCGGATGCGCCTGCCGCTGGAGATCGTGGCACGCACGCGTGATGCGGTCGGGCCGGACTTCATCATCATCTACCGCCTGTCGATGATCGACCTGGTGCCCGGCGGCAGCAGCTGGGACGAGGTGGTGCGGCTGGGCACGGCGGTGGCGCAAGGCGGGGCCACGATCGTCAATACCGGCATCGGCTGGCACGAGGCGCGCGTGCCGACCATTGCCACCAGCGTGCCGCGCGCGGCCTTCGCGTGGGTCACCGGCAGGATGAAGGCCGAATTCACCGCGCGCGGCATCGCCACGCCGCTGGTCGCCTCCAACCGCATCAATACGCCGGAGGTGGCCGAGGCGGTCCTGGCCGACGGCTGCGCCGACATGATCTCGATGGCGCGCCCGCTCCTGGCCGATCCGGCCTTCGTGCGCAAGGCCGCACAGGGGCGCGCCGACAGCATCAACACCTGCATCGCCTGCAACCAGGCCTGCCTGGACCATGTGTTCCGCAATCGCGTCGCCAGCTGCCTGGTCAACCCGCGCGCCTGCCATGAAACCGAGCTGGTGTTTCAGCCCGCACTGCGGAAAAAGCGCATCGCGGTGGTGGGCGCCGGGCCGGCCGGCGTGACCGCCGCCACCTGCGCGGCCGAGCGCGGGCACACGGTGCACCTGTTCGAGGCGGCGGCGGACATCGGCGGGCAGCTCGACATGGCGCGCCGCGTGCCCGGCAAGGAAGAATTCGACGAGATGCTGCGCTACATGCGCCACCGCATCGCCGCGACCGGCGTCACCCTGCACCTCGGCCGCAAGGTGGGCGCGGACGATCTCGACGGTTTCGACGAGGTGGTGGTCGCCACCGGCGTGGTGCCGCGCGACCCGCACATCCCGGGTGAGGACCATCCCAGGGTGCTGTCCTACATCGACGTGCTGCGCGGCACCCGCCTGGTGGGGCGGGACGTGGCCGTCATCGGCGCCGGCGGCATCGGTTTCGACGTCGCCGGGTTCCTGGTGCACCACGGGGTTTCATCGGCGCTCGACCTCGCGGCCTGGCAGGCCGAATGGGGCGTGGGCGACCCCGCCGAGGCGCGCGGCGGCCTGCGCGCGGCCGGCTGCGCGCCGA
>CANGUJ010000045.1 GCA_947456845.1 Burkholderiales bacterium
AATTGATACAGCATGCGTTCTATGCGATAGGGATGCTCGTTGATGTCTTCCAGGCAGAGGATGCCGCCGGGCATGCGCGGCAGGTAGCGCGTGCCCGCCAGGTGCGCGACCAGCGCGAGGTTGCCGCCCCACAGGCGCCCGCGCAGGGTGCCGACGCCCGGCGCGCCAGCGAACGGCGAGTCGCAGGCCACCTCCACCTCGTCAGCCTCCCCGGCGATGATGCGCCAGAAATGCCGCTGGGTGAAATCGCTCACCTGCGCCGCGCCGAAGTCATAGGCCGCCATCGGTCCGGCCACGCCGCGCATGCGGCCGCGCGCGTAGCCCGCACACAGCAGCGCGGTGAAATCGCTATGCCCCACGAACACCTTGCCGGAGCCCGCCAGTGCCGCATAATCGACGCGATCGAGCAGGCGGGACAGGCCGTATCCGCCGCGCACGGCCATGACGACCTGTACGTCATCGCGCGCCGCCATGGCGTGCAGGGCCGCGACGCGCTGGCCATCCTCGCCGGCAAACCGCTGGTGCACGCGGCGCACCGCCGCCGGCGCCACCACGCGCCAGCCGTGCGCCCTGAAATAGCCGATGGCGCGGTCGAGGGCCGCGCCATCGAGCACCTGGCCCGAGGGGGCGACAAAGCCGATGCCGGGTTTGCGCGCCATGCGCTACAGAACCTTCAGCGCTTCGCGCGCCACCGCATCGCCCCACTCCTGCAGAAAATGCCCGCCTTCCGGCACTTCATGGGGCGGGGGGCAATTGCGGATGGCCGCGGCCACATGGCGCATGACGGGCGGCCCCAGCACGGGGTCCTGCATGCCCACCGCCATGAAGGTCTTGCCGGACCATTGGCTGCCGAACCAGGCGCGCGCCCGGCGCGAGATGTCCGCGCCCTCGGCGTCCGGCGTCTCGGGCACCAGGTTGGGAAAGCGGCGCACCCCGCCCTTGTACGCGGCATCCGGGAACGGCGCGTCGTAGGCGGCCGTTTCCGCAGGCGTCAGGTGCCTGCAGGCGCGGCCCAGCAGGGTGCCGACCGGCATGTCCGGGTTCTTGTTGTTCCAGGCGCGCCAATCCAGGAAACCCTGCCCGAGCGGCATGTCGCCGGTGGCGAAAGCCGTGTTCATGACCAGGAGGCCGGTGTAGCGATGCGGGGCCTCCATCGGCAGGGTCAGGCCCAGCAATCCGCCCCAGTCCTGCACCACCAGCGTCACGTTGCGCAGGTCGAGGCGCTCCACCAGGTTCGCCAGCATGCCGCGATGGAAACCGAAGGTATAGGCGGCATCGTCGGCCGGCTTGTCGCTCTTGCCGAAGCCCAGCAGGTCGGGCGCCACCACGCGGTGGCCGGCGGCGGTGAACACCGGGATCATGCGCCGGTAGAGGTAGCTCCAGGTGGGCTGGCCGTGCAGGCACAGGAAGGTTCGGGCGGCGTCCCGCGGACCTTCATCCAGGTAGTGGATGCGCATGCCCTGGTAGCCCTTCAGATCGCCGACATAATGCGGCTTGAAGGGATAGCCCGGCAGGTTGTCGAAGCGTTCGTCGGGGGTGCGCAATACGCCCGGCATGGTGTTCTCCTCACGTTGCAGACGGCGCCTTTCGGCAAAGAAATCCCTGAGCATGCTGCCGCATTCATCCGCCAGGATGCCGCCCACTGCCGCGGTCCGGTGGTTCAACGTCGTGCTGGCAAACAGGTCCAGGACGCTGCCGGCCACGCCCGTCTTGGGGTCATGCGCCGCGAAAACGACTTTCCTGAGGCGCGCATGCAGCATGGCGCCGGCGCACATGGCACAGGGCTCCAGGGTGACATAAAGGTCGCATTCGTCCAGACGGTAGTTGCCCAATCGCGCGGCGGCCGCGCGCAGCGCAACCACCTCGGCATGCGCGGTCGGGTCATGGCTGCCTACCGGCCGGTTGAACCCGCTGGCGATCACGCGGCCCTGGTGCACGACCACCGCGCCGACCGGCACCTCGCCCTGCGCGGCGGCGCGCCCGGCCTCGGCCATGGCCAGGCGCATGAATCGCTCGGCCTCGGCGGCAGCGGCCGGGGCAGTGGCAGAGGAAGAGGCAATCGGAAGCGCCGTCACGTCGCTCGCCTTCGCGCGCCTCAGAGGCCGATTTTTTCCATCCAGACGGCCAGCGCGCGCTCGTCCGGCGATCCTGCCGCGTAGCGGGCCTTCATCTCGGCATGCGCTTCCTTGCGGTGCTGGTTGAGCTTGATCTTGGTTTCCAGCCTGGCCACCGGAATCTCGAAAGCCATGATGCCCGCGAGCATCTTTTCCTGGAATTCATGGTCCAGGCCGCGCCACTGCGCCGCGTATTCCGCCTCGTGGATGGCGATCAGCCCCTTGAGCAGGGCGTCCTTCTTCATCTCGCCCTCGAGAAAATGCGCATGGCCGTAGGCGTGCACGGCCACGTAGTTCCAGGTCGGCACGCGGGCGATGTCCGGATACACCTTGGGCGACATGTAGGCGTTGGGCCCCTGGAAGACGACCAGCGCCTCGCGCCCGGCTTCCAGGTAACGCCAGTGCGGATTGGGCCTGGCGAAGTGCCCTTCGATCACCAGTTGCATGCCCGCTCCGGTCGGGCGCTCGCTGACCATCACCGGCAGATGGGTGGCGAAGGGATTGCCCGCGTCGTCGGCGCACACGAGCATGGCAAAGCCGTGCTCGCGCATGATTTGCAGGGCCACCGCCTGGTCGGGGTGGGCGAAGTGCTTGGGCAGGTACATGGCGCGTGGCAGGCCGCGGGGCGGGCCCCTCGAATGGCAAAAACCGGATGCTACCGGCTTTTCACAGACCGGCGCGGCGCAAATGGTGCGCGAACCGGCAACTATCTATAATCGACCCTGCCATTGGTGATCTGATGCAAACAAAAGCAAACGGAAGCAAACGGGTCGCAGGGCAGGCAACCGCAATCCGGTGATGCCGGCGATCCTGCCCGCCATGCGGGATCACGACCGGTTTCGGCCATGAATCTCACCGAGGGCGCCTTGGCTCTCGCAATACCCATACCTAGAATGGCCGTGCAAACGCAGCATTTGGTGACCAGCATTTCGGCTGGGCTGATCGCCGGCATCCGGACGATCCTCGGTTCGGCGGCCATGGTCACCCTGGTGATGCCGAACACCCTTGCCGGCGGGATCGCGCCGGCCCTGGAAGTCATCCTGATCGGCGGCGCCGTGCTGGGCGCGCTGGTGGCCATGTTCAGCACGTATCCGGGCGCGGTCGCGCAGGTGCAGGACGGCCCGGCGGTCATCCTGGGCGTGATGGCCACCGCGCTGGCCGCTTCGATGCGCGGCAGCGCCCCGCCGGAACTGATCATCCTGGTGGTGCTCGCCTGCACCAACGTGGCGGCGTTCGCCGCGGGCCTGGTGTTCTACTGGCTCGGGGTGTACCGGCTGGGCGCCCTGGTGCGCTTCATTCCCTATCCGGTGATCGGCGGCTTCCTGGCCGGATCGGGGCTGCTCATCCTGGTGGGTGCCGGCCCGGTCCTCACCGGCATGGACCCCGCGCAGTTGAACCTGCAGGCCCTGCTCGAGCCGATGTGCGCGGCCCGCTGGGCCCCTGGCCTCGCCTTCGGCGTGATCCTGGTGGCGGTCCTGCGGCGCTACAGCCACGCCCTGCTGGTGCCCGGCCTGCTGTTCGGCGCGGTGATCCTGTATCACCTGGGGCTTCTCGCGGCGGGCGTGCAGATGCCCGCAGCGCAGTCGGCCGGCCTGTTGCTGGGCCCGTTCCCGGAGAACCCCGGGCTCAGCATGCCGGCATGGACGCGCCTGCCGGCAGATGGGTGGCTCTACGTCGCGGACCAGATACCGACCTTCGCGGCCATCGTCCTGGTGAGCGTGGTCGCCCTGCTGCTCAACGCCAGCGGCCTCGAGCTTGCCACCCGCGGCGACCTCGACATCAACCGCGAGCTGCGCGCCACCGGCATCGCCAACATGGCCTCGGGGCTTCTGGGCGGCGCGGTCGGCTTCCATGCCCTGTCGGCCTCGCTCCTGGGTTACCGCATGGGGGCCAACAGCCGGATCATCGGCCTGACCGCGGCGGCGATGTGCCTGGCGGCCCTGCTCGCCGGGACGGCCCTGCTCGCCTACATGCCCAAGGCGATCCTCGGCGGCCTGCTTTTTTCCATGGGCGCGGGCCTGCTGATCGAATGGCTCTACGACGGCTGGCGCAAGCTGCCGCGCCAGGACTTCGCGATCGTCGCCCTGATCGTGGCCGTGATCGGCAGCGTCGGCATCCTCGCGGGCGTCACCGTCGGCGTGGCGGTCGCCATGGCGATCTTCGTGCTCAGCTACAGCCGGGTGCGCGTGATCCGCCAGGAGCTCAGCGGCGCGGAATACCGCAGCAACGTGGACCGCAGCCCGGCCGCCCTGGAGGTGCTGAAGGATCAGGGACACTGCATTCGCGTGATCAAGCTGGAGGGCTTCATTTTCTTCGGCACGGCCTACTCCGTGCTCACGCAGATCCAGCACATGATCGCCGACCCGGGCCCGCACCGCATTCGATACCTGCTGCTCGATTTCCGCGACGTGCCGGCCAGCGACTCGTCGGCCATGTCGGCCTTTTCGAAAATCCACATGTACTGCGAACGCAATGCATGCCGGCTGCTGTTCACGCGCATGAACGACGCCATCACCTCGCAGTTCAAGCAGGCCGGTCTCGATCCCGAGACCACCAACATCGCCTACTACGACGACCTCGACGTGGCGCTCGAACTCTGCGAGGAACAGGTCCTGGCAGGCCATGCCGGCTCCGGGGAGCCGGCCGACTTTTCCATCTGGGACCGGATCCGCAAGGTGCTGCCGCAGGGCACGCCGCTGTCCGCCTTCATGGCCTACCTGCAGCCGCGCACCTTCAATCCCGGGGAATACCTGGTCAAGCAGGGCGGCCCGCCCGACGAGATCGTGTTCATCGAGTCCGGACGCGTGACCGTCCGGCTCACCTTTCCCGACGGCCGCTCGATCCGGCTGCGCTCCATGACCATGGGCACCATGATCGGCGAGATCGGCATGTATCTGGACCAGCCGCGCAGCGCCTCGGCGGTGGCCGATCACGTCACGCAGGCCTATATCCTCACCGCCGAGAAGCTGCGCGCCATGGAAGCCGACGATCCGCAGCTCGCCAACGCCCTGCACTACGCGATCGTGGCCCTGCTCGCCGAACGCCTGGCCGGCACCAACGGCCTGCTGCAGAGGCTGATCAATTAACCGGCCCCAGGCAGCGCGCGTCGCCGCGACGACGCGCCGCGGCCCGCGGACCAGCGCCCGACCATGCCAAACCAGGCCAGCCAGAGCAGCGCCGCCGTGCCAGGATTTCCGCTTTGGCCGCTCCTGGCCACCATGGGCATGCAGACACTCGCCACGATGGCGGCCTACTCCGTGCCGGCCCTGGCGCCGGCCATCGCGCGCGACCTCGCCATCGACGGCGCGCTGGCCGGCTACTTCGTGTCGGCGGTCTACGGCGTCGGGATCGTTTCCTCGCTGCTCGCCGCGGACCTGATCCATCGCCATGGCGCGGTCCGGCTCGGCCAGGCGGTGCTGGCGGGCACCCTGGCCATGCTGCTCATCAGCGCCAGCGGATCGGTCGCCGCGCTCGCCCTGGGCGCCCTTGCGCTGGGCAGCGCCTACGGCGCCACCGCGCCGGTCAGCACCCATCTGCTGGTGCCCCGCACGGCGCCGCGCATCGTCAATCTGGTGCTGTCGATCCGCCAGATCGGCGTCCCGCTCGGTGGGGTACTCGGCGCGCTGCTGCTGCCGCCGCTGGCGCTGCGACTGGGCTGGCAGACCACTTTCCTGTTGCAGGCGCTGCCCGCCGCGCTGCTGCTGCTTTTGCTCGAATGGCCGCGCCGCCGGTGGGACGGCGAGCGCCCCGCCGGCCCCGGCCGGCGCAAGGGTGGCCTGCGGCAGATCGTCAGCCTGCTTGCCGCCAGTGGCGAACTCAAGCGCCTCACGTTCGCGAGCTTCGTTTTTTCCGGCCTGCAGCTCTCCTTCGTGGCCTTCACCACTGTGCAGTTGACCAGCCGCGCCGATTTCGGCCTTGTCGCGGCGGGGCAGGCCCTGGCGGCCTACCAGGTCAGCGGCGTGCTGACCCGACCGATCTGGGGCTGGATCGCGGACCGCTGGATTCCCGCCCGCGACATCCTGGTCTTCCAGGGGCTGGTGATGGGCGCGGCCGCGCTGGTCGCCGGTCAATTCGGGCCGGGCTGGCCGGTCGCAGGCGTCTTGCTGGTATGCGCCGTCGCCGGCGCGACGGCGAGCGGCTACACCGGGCTGGCCTATGCGGAATTCGCCCGCCTGGGCGGGCCCCGTCGCACCGAGGCCACCGGCCTGGGCTCGGCCGCCATGTTCAGCGGCGTGCTGGTGCTGCCCTCGCTGGGCGCCGCGCTGGTGACCAGGACCGGAAGCTACGGACTGGCCTACGGCGCGCTCGGGGTGGCGGCGATCCTGACAGGCCTCATGCTGGCATCCGGCAACCGCGGCGCGCGCCGCTAGAGCGCGCGCGCGGGCCTCATTCCCGCACGGCCGTCCAGCGCACCGGCACGGCGCCTTCCGTGCGCGCCTCGCCGGCCATCCGCGCGCCTTCGACGCGCCCCTCGAAGCGCCACGGATGACCGTCGCGATCGAAGGCGGTGAAGCCGATCTCGGTACCGCGCAGGCGAGACCCGATCACGTTGACCGGGCGGGCGGCACGCTCCCCCGTGGTCGTGAGCGCCTGATACTTCTGCCCGATGCGCACGCGCAACTCGTCGCCCGGCAGCGCCACCTTCCAGGTGCCGCGCACGTCGGCCGGCACGATCCAGAGATGGCCGCTGCGGCCCTCCACGCGGATGCTTTCATCGGGTTCCCAGTCGTCGAGCAGGAACTGGTGCGAAACCACGCGCAGCCCCGGCCGCTGCGCCAGCAGGCGCGGCTTCAGGCGCGACATCGACCCGGGGCTCAGGTAAAGCGCGATCACCGTCGCCCTGGAGATGTCGGCCTCGAACAGATCCTGGGCGATGAATTCCGTCAGTTGCGATACCCCCTGGGCGCGCGCCGCCGCGACCGAAACGCGCACCAGGTTGGCTTCGAGTTCAACGCCGATGGCGCGCGCCCCGAAATGCCGCGCGGCGTAGATGGGCATGCGGCCGTCGCCTGACCCCAGGTCGATGACCAGATCGTCCCGGGTGGTGTCGGCCATCTGCAGCATGCGGCGGATCAGGCGTTCCGGCGTGGGCACCCAGACCGAGTCCTTGCCGAGTTGGCCGATCTGCGGCGCCTCGCTGGCGGGCACGCTGTTCGACTGGGCCCGCGCGGGCCCGCCGCACAGGGTCAGGGCCAGCATGGCGAGAAGAATCCTGCTTTTCATAGTGCGTCCCGTCGGTGGTGCCGCATCAATTGAACAACGCGGCCAGATCTGGCGTCATGCGCGTCAGGCCGGTGGCCGTCTCGTGGGCATGCCCCAGGCGCAGCAGCGTGCGCTCGGCGAAGGGCTTGGCGAGCAACTGGATGCCGAGCGGCAAACCGCTTGCCGAAAAGCCGGCAGGCAGGGCGAGCCCGCAGGCGCCGACATAGTTGCCGGCGCGCGTGAATCCGGACGGGGAGAGCATCTCGTCCACCTCCGCGACCGGGATGGCCGCATACGGGACCGAGGGCGTGAGCAAGGCCTCGGCATCCTCCATCCAGCGCGCGAACAGCGCGCTCGCGCGGCGCTGGTCCTCGCGCGCGGCGATGTAGTCCGCCGCGCCGATGGCCTTGCCGGCCAGCAGCCGCGCGCGCACCGCCGCACCCAGCGGCACGCTGTCGTCCTCGACATGGTGCCGGTGGATGCGATAGGCCTCGGCGGCGATCAACTGGCCGTTGCGCGCCACCAGTTCCTCGAGATCCAGCGGGAACGCACGCTCGGTCACCACCGCCCCCAGCGAGCGGAACACGTCGATGGCGGCGCGCCAGGCGGCGCGCACTTCCGCGCTCACGCCGGCGGGAAACTGCGCCTCCGGCAGGGTGCTGATGCGCATGCCGCGGATATCCGCCTGCGCGAAATCCGGCAACGCCACCGCCGGCGTGCCCAGGGTGTTGGGATCGGCCGGGTCGGGGCCGGCCAGCGCCGCCAGAAGCAGGCCGCTGTCGGCCACGGTGCGCGTCATCGGTCCGATCGTATCAAGGGTGGTCGACAGCGGAAAACAGCCCGCCACGCTGACCAGGCCAAAGGTCGTCTTCAGGCCGACAATGCCGTTGAGCCCGGCAGGAATGCGGATCGAGCCCCCCGTATCCGAGCCGATGGCCGCGGGCGCCAGGCCGGCCGCCACGGCCACGCCCGACCCGCTGCTGGAGCCGCCCGGCATGCGCTGCGTCCGCAGGTCCCACGGGTTCCAGGGCGTGCCGCACAGCGGGTTGGTGCCATAGCCGCCGAAGGCGAACTCGACCATCTGCGCCTTGCCGAGGATGATCATGCCGGCCGCCTGCAGGCGCTTTACAACCGTCGCGGTGACGGTTCCGCGCCGCTGGGCGAACGCCTTGGAGCCGACGGTGCCGATGCGCCCTTCGATATCGCACAAGTCCTTGACCGCGATCGGCAGCCCGTGCAGCGGGCCGACCGGCCAGCCCGACGCGCGCAGGCGATCCGCCGCCTCGGCGGCCGCCAGCGCCGATTCCTCGTAGACCTCGGCATAGGCGTTGAGCCTGCCGTTGGCCCGGGCGATGCGCCCGAGGTAGCGGGCCACCAGTTCGCGCGACGAGAATTCACCCGCGCTGAGGCCGCCCGCCAGTTCGACGAGGCTGCGGAATTCGATCGGCACGGACATGCGACGCTTTCCCGAACAGGCGTAAAGAAGCTAGTCCGCGACCACGCCCGCGCGCTTGACGATCGGCCCCCATTTGGCCAGTTCGGCCTGGATGAAGGCCCGATAGGCCTCCGGCGTCTCCTGGACGACCGTTGCTCCGCGCGATTCGAGCTGCTCGCGGATCTTCGGGTCGGCGGTGGCCCGGTTGAGCGCCTGGCCAAGGCGCGCGACGATCTCGCGCGGCACCGACCCGGCGGTGTTCAGGGCGAACCAGGAGTTCACCTCATAGCCCTTGAGGCCGGACTCGTTGAGCGTGGGCAGGTCGGGCATCGCGCTCGAGCGCGTCAGGCTGGTGACGGCGAGCGCGCGCATCTTGCCCGCCTTGATCTGCGGGATGACCGGCGGCAGGTTGTCGAACATCATCTGGGTCTCGCCGGCCAGCACGGAGGCGACGGCCGGTGCCGAGCCGCGAAACGGGATGTGGACGATGAACGTGTTGGTCATCGCCTTGAAGAGTTCCATCGACATCTGCGGCGAGGTGCCGTATCCGTTGGACGCATAGTTGAGCCGGCCCGGGTTCTTCTTCAGGTGGGCCACCAGGTCCTGCACCGTGGTCGCCGCGAGCGCAGGCGAGACCAGCAGCACATTGGGGACGGTGCCGAACCGGCCGATGTAGGCCAGGTCCTCCTGAGGGCGATAGTTGAGCTGCTTGTAGATCAGCGGGCTGATGGCCAGCGAAGGGTTGCCCAGCAACAAGGTGTGGCCGTCCGCGCCGGCACGCGCCACCGCCTCGGCGCCGACGTTGCCGCCGGCGCCGGAACGATTCTCCACCACGACCGGCTGGCCGAGCTCGGTCTGCAGCCGCGGCTGCAGAATGCGCGCCACCAGGTCGATCAGGCCGCCGGGCGGGAAGGGAACCACAATGGTGACGCTGCGCGTCGGGAAATTTTGCGCTGAAGCCGTGCTGGCGATCAGCATGCAAAGCAGGAACGCGAGTTTGCGCATGGGTTGTCTCCTGTCCGGATGAGGGTTTCGATGCCGGGAGGCAAGAGTGTATCCGCGGATGGGCCCGCATGGCGAACGCCGCGCCCGGCGCGCGCCGGGCAAATAGGCGAGAATTCCGGCATGGAACATCCCCGCATTGCAATCGTCTCGGCCGGCGCGGTCGGCGCCTACATCGGCGCCCACCTTGCGCGCGCCGGCCAGGATCCGGTGCTCATCGATGCGTGGCCGGCGCACGTCGAGGCCATGCGACAGCAGGGCCTGTCGGTCACCGGCACGACGCCGGAAGAGGCTTTCGATACTCGGGTGCGGGCCCTGCACGTGAGCGACGTTCCGCAACTGGCCCGCGAGGCGCCGTTCGACATCGCGCTGGTCTGCCCGAAGTCCTACGACACCGAATGGGCCGCCATGCTCATCCGCCCCTACCTGGCCGCCGACGGCGTCGCCGTATCCGTGCAGAACTGCATGAACGACGAACGCCTCGCCGGGGTCATGGGCTGGGCCCGCACCCTCGGCTGCGTCGCCAGCAAGATCATGGTCGACCTGTTCGAGCCCGGTCGCGTGCACCGCGGCGTGGCCAAGGGCGGCGCCGACTACACCGTCTTTCGCGTCGGCGAAGCGCACGGCCGCGTGACCGGGCGCGCGACCAGGGTGGCGCGGCTGCTGGAAAGCGCCGACAGCGCCAGGGTGACCACCAACCTGTGGGGCGAGCGCTGGTCGAAACTCGCGGCCAACTGTATGGAAAACGGCCTGTCCGCGGCAACCGGCATGTCGGGCAACCAGGTCATGCGCTCCGAACCGCACCGGCGAACCCTGATCAGGCTGGCGGGCGAGGCCGTACGCATCGGCCAGGCGGCCGGTTACGCGGTCGAACCGGTCGTCGGCCTGCCGCCCGAGAAGTTCGCCCTTGCCGGCGCAGGCGATGCGCAGGCGCTGGCGTTCGTCGAGGATGCGCTCGTCAGACAGTCCGCCAAGCGCGCCGACACGCAGGTCGCCTCGATGGGGCAGGACATGCGCAAGGGCCGCAGGACCGAGATCGAATTCATGAACGGCCATGTGGTCCGGACCGCGGAGTCGCTCGGCCTGCAGGCACCATCGAACCGGGCCCTGACGGAACTCGTCCTGCGGGTGGAGCGCGGCGAACTGGCCGCCGCGCCGTCGAACCTCGCCCTGCTGGGCGATTGAGCGCCGGCGCCGTGGAAGGCGCCACCGCCCCTCGGAAGGCGCCCCCGCCTCCTTCAGAGACCCGGCCAGGCGCGAGACCGCGCGGTGTTTCGTGCCATACTTTCAGGTCCCATAACAAGACTGCGCCGGCGCGCTCGCCGGGCCGCGGCGCGTCAACACCAGCGATGCAACCATGAAGCTCCTCTCGAGTCCGGCATCACCCTTCGGACGCAAAGTCCGCATGACCATCGCCATCAAGGGCCTGTCCGACCGGGTCGAAGCCGTTGCCGTCGATACCGGCAAGGGCGACCCCGCCCTGAACGCGGCCAACCCGCTCGGCCGCATTCCCGCCCTGATCCTCGAAAACGGCGACACCATCCACGACAGCCATGTGATCTGCGAGTATCTGGACACGCTCGGCAGCGGCCCCATCCTGATTCCGCGCAGCGGCCCGGAACGCTGGCGCACGCTCACGCTCGGTTCGCTGGGCGACGGTCTGATCGAACAGGCGCTGCTGCAGGTGTACGAAGGCCGTTATCGCCCCGAAAACATGCGGGTGGATTCATGGGTCGCGCGCCTGCAGGCCAAGATCGATCGATCGCTCGACTACCTGGCGGGCGCGCCGCCGGCCTGGCACGACCACCCCGACTACGGACACCTGACCGTGGCCGCGGCGCTCGGCTACATGGATTTCCGCCACGCCGGGCGCTGGCGCACCGGGCATCCCGGGCTGGTCGCCTGGCTGGACCGCTTTTCGGCGGCCGTCCCGGCGTTCAACGCCACCACCCCGGGCGCTTGACCAAAGCGCGCCGGGCGCCTCGCCAAGGCGTAAACTAGGGGGTTTACCCGTCCCACGACCATCCAAGCAGTGACGAAGCCCATGACCACATCGAAATCGAAAATCATCTACACACTCACCGACGAGGCGCCGCGCCTGGCCACCTATTCGCTGCTGCCCATACTGCGTGCCTTCGCCGCGCCGGCCGGCATCGAGGTCGCCGAAAGCGACATTTCGGTCAGCGCCCGGATCCTGGCCGCATTCAACGACATGCTGCCGGACGAGCAGAAGGTGCCGGACACGCTGGCCGAACTCGGCCGCCTCACGCTGGTCGACGGCACCAACATCATCAAGCTGCCCAACATCAGCGCCTCGGTGCCGCAACTGGTGGCGGCGCTCAAGGAATTGCAGTCCCGCGGCTACAAGATCCCCGATTATCCGGAAGACCCGAAAACCGACGAGGAAAAGGCCATCCGCGCCCGCTTCTCCAAGGCCCTCGGCAGCGCGGTCAACCCGGTCCTGCGCGAAGGCAACTCCGACCGGCGCGCGCCGGCGGCGGTCAAGCGTTATGCTCAGAAAAACCCGCATTCCATGACACCGTGGAACCCGGCCTCGCGCACCCATGCCTCCTACATGCGCGGCGGTGACTTCTACCACGGCGAGAAGTCGATGACCTTGAGCCATGCCTGCAACGTGCGCATGGACCTGGTGACCAAGAGCGGCAAGACCATCGTGCTGCGTCCCAAGGTCGCGCTGATCGAAGGCGAAGTCATCGACAGCATGTTCATGAGCAAGAAGGCCCTGTGCGAGTTCTTCGAGCGCGAGATCGAGCATGCGAAGGAAAACGACATCCTGTTCTCCCTCCACGTGAAGGCCACGATGATGAAGGTCTCGCACCCCATCGTCTTCGGCCACGCGGTCCGCGTGTTCTACAAGGACCTGTTCGCCAAGCACGGCAAGCTGTTCGACGAGCTGGGCGTCAATGTCAACAACGGCTTCATCAACGTTCTCGACAAGATCAAGACCCTGCCGGACGCCAAGCGCGCCGAGATCGAGGCCGACATCAAGGCCTGTGAAGCCAAGCGCCCGAAGCTGGCGATGGTGGATTCCGCCAAGGGCATCACCAACCTGTATGTGCCCAGCGACGTGATCGTCGACGCCTCCATGCCGGCGATGATCCGCGCCGGCGGCATGATGTGGGGCCCGGACGGCAAGCTGCATGAAACCAAGGCCGTGATGCCGGAGTCGACCTTTGCGCGCATCTACCAGGAGGTGATCAACTTCTGCAAGACCAACGGCGCCTTCGACCCCAGGACCATGGGCACGGTGCCCAACGTCGGCCTGATGGCCCAGCAGGCCGAGGAATACGGCTCGCACGACAAGACCTTCGAGATCCCGGAAGACGGCGTGGCGCGCATCGTCGACGAGCACGGCCACGTGCTTCTGGAGCAGAACGTCGAGACCGGCGACATCTGGCGCATGTGCCAGACCAAGGATGCCGCCGTGCGCGACTGGGTCAAGCTCGCCGTCACGCGTGCCCGCCAGTCGGACACGCCGGTGGTGTTCTGGCTCGACGAATACCGGCCGCACGAGAACGAGATCATCAAGAAGGTGCGCCGCTACCTCAAGGACCATGACACCACCGGCCTGGATGTCCAGATCATGTCGCAGGTGCGCGCGATGCGCTTCACCCTGGAGCGCGTGATCCGCGGCAAGGACACCATCTCGGCCACCGGCAACATCCTGCGCGACTACCTGACCGACCTGTTCCCGATCATGGAACTGGGCACCAGCGCCAAGATGCTGTCGATCGTGCCGCTGATGGCGGGTGGCGCCATGTTCGAAACCGGCGCCGGCGGCTCGGCGCCCAAGCATGTGCAGCAGCTGATGGAAGAAAACCACCTGCGCTGGGATTCGCTGGGCGAGTTCCTGGCCATCGCGGTGTCCCTCGAGGAAGTCGGCTTCAAGGCGGGCAACAAGAAAGCGCAGATCCTCGCCAGGACCCTCGACGAGGCCACCGGCAAGCTGCTCGACAACAACAAGGGCCCCTCGCCCAAGACCGGGCAGCTCGACAATCGCGGCAGCCACTTCTATCTCGCGCTGTACTGGGCGCAGGCGCTGGCGGCGCAAAACGACGACGCGGACCTCAAGGCGCGCTTTGCCCCCCTGGCCAGGACCCTCGCGGAGAACGAGCAGAAGATCGTCGACGAACTCAACGCCGTCCAGGGCAAGCCCGTGGACATCGGCGGCTACTACGTCTCGGATGCGGAAAAGGCCGGTCCGATCATGCGGCCCAGCCAGACCTTCAACGCCGCCATCGCCTCCGTCGCCGCCTGACCGAACGCGCCCCGGGCATGCAAAGGGCCCCTGACGGGGCCCTTTGCACGTTTAGGCGCGGCAGCCGGCCGGCCCCGAGCCGGGCGACGGGGCGGCACGGCGCGACCGCCGGCTTCAAAACACCGCGTGATCGCCGCGCTCGACGACGGCTTCGCCCGCGACCACCCGGGCATAGTAGTCAAAGAGTGTCTGCGTGCCCGTCTACGGCGTCGCGGCGGCGTCGTAGCGCCCGGTGGCGGGATCGAGCACCAGCATGGACTCGGTCGCGTAATAGCGCCCGATGCGCGCGAGTTCGGCCTTCTCGGCCAGTGCCGGCGCAAGGCGGCCGGCCACATCGAGCGCCGCGATGATGGTGTCGAGCAGCCTGACGGGAACCTGCTTGAAGCGCGCCGGCCGACCCGTCATCCTGAACAGGGCTTCGCCCTGCTGGCGCGGCGTGATCGCCGGCCCGGGCCCGCCGATCGGCAACACGCGGTTGCGGCGCGCGGGGTCGTCCAGGCAATCGGCCAGGTAGGCCGCGAGATCATCGTCGCCGATCGGTTTGCAGGCGGTCGATGTGCCGTCGCCGAAGACCAGGAAGGCCTTGCCGCGCCTGACCCGCTCGATCTGTCCGGACAAGGACTTGAAGAACGCGGTCGGCCGCACGATCGAATACGCGAGCCCGGATTCGACCAGCACCCTTTCGAAGGCCAGCTTGGCATGCTGGAACGCGAGCAGGGGTTTTTGCACGCAGATGGCCGACAGCAGCACCATGTGCGCCACCCCCGCCTCGCGCGCCGCCTCGAGCGCGTGCACATGGGCCAGATGGTCGATCGCCCAGGCGTCGCGCGGCACGCCGGTGCGCGACGCCATGCATGACACCAGCACGTCGAATGGTTCGCCCCGGAAGGCGTCGCGCGCCAGCGAGCCGGGGTCGCGCACGTCGCCCGTCCGGATCTCGACGCCGGGCGGCAGGGACGGGCCGCGG
>CANGUJ010000046.1 GCA_947456845.1 Burkholderiales bacterium
CGAACTGTCGGGTCGCAACGCCGAGGACGGCGCGGTCGTGGTGCTCGACAACGCCAGCGGGGAAGTGCGCGCCTATGTGGGCTCGAGCGGCCCGCTATCGCAGGCGGCCGATGTCGATGGCGCCACGGCGCTGCGTCAGGCCGGTTCCACGCTGAAGCCTTTCCTGTACGGCCTGGCCATCGAGATGCGCCTGGTCACCGCGGCTTCCGTGCTCGACGATTCGCCGCTGGCGGTGCGCACCGACAACGGCCTCTACGTGCCGCGCAACTATTCGAGCCGGCATCGCGGACCGGTAAGTGTGCGTGCCAGCCTGGCCGGCTCGCTCAACGTCCCGGCGGTACGCCTGCTGGGCCTGGCCGGGCCGGACCGCCTGGTCGAGCGCTTGCGCCTTGCCGGTCTTGCGACCGTCACGGCCGATGCGGAGCATTACGGGGCGGCGCTGGCGCTCGGCAGCGCGGATGTCACGCTCGTGCAACTGACCAACGCGTATCGCATGCTGGCCAATGGCGGCCTATGGACGCCGGCGCGAATGCGTCCCGGCGCAGCCGTCGCGCAGCCGCGTCGCGCGATGGACGCGGCTGCCGCCCACGTGGTCGGGGACATCCTGTCGGACCGCGCGGCCCGTGCAGTGGCCTTCGGACTTGCCAATCCGCTCGAGACGCCGTTCTGGTCGGCGGTGAAGACAGGCACCTCCAAGGACATGCGCGACAACTGGACGATCGGCTATACCACCCGCTATACGGTGGGTGTATGGGTCGGCAATGCCGGCGGCAGTCCCATGCATGGCGTGTCCGGGGTTTCCGGTGCCGCGCCGGTGTGGCGCGACATCATGCTGGTGGCCCATCGTGGCGCCGCGCCGCCCGAGGCGGTACGCCCGGACGGCGTGGAAGAACAGCGCATCCGCTTCGAGCCGGCGATCGAACCGCCGCGCGCAGAGGTTTTCCTGGCCGGCAGCGCCCGTCCTGTCATCCGCCTGGCGGATGCCGGCCAACTCGCGCCGCGCATCGTCGCACCCGTAGCCGGAACCGTCGTGGCGCTCGACCCGGACATTCCGCCGGCGCATCAGACGCTGGCGATTGCCGCTGCCGCCGGCGCCGGTGCACGGCTGGAGCTTGACGGGCGCGTCCTCGGCAGCGCGGCGCGGCCGCATGCCTGGTTTCCGCAGCCCGGCATGCACCGCCTGCGCCTGGTGGGTGCGGACGGCAGCGTGCTAGACGAGGCGGGGTTCGAGGTGCGCGGCATCGGCGCGGCACGTCCGGCGCCGGCCGGCAGGTAGGGGTGGCCCTGGTCGCGTTCCCGGAGAGGGCGTCGCGGCATTCCGATGCGCGGGCGCGCTATTCGCCTTCGCGGCCAGCGGTTCATGCGGGTCGCGAAGTGCGCTGCTGTAGAATTGCGCCCCTTCGACTTGAAACCTGCTTGAAAACCCGGGAGCAAGGATGTCGCAACGTCTTTCAGTGGTCGCCGGCGCGCCTGGGCTTGCCGGAGGCGCCATCAGCCCGGTCGCCGACATCATTGCCGAACTCAAGGCAGGCCGCATGGTCGTCGTGGTGGACGACGAGGATCGCGAGAACGAAGGCGACCTGCTGATGGCGGCCGAATTCGTCACTGCGGAGGCGATCAATTTCATGGCGCGCTTCGGCCGTGGCCTGATCTGCCTGACGCTCACCGAGGAGCGTTGCCGGCGCCTGAACCTGCCGCTGATGGTCTCGAATGCCGGCAACGGCACCAAGCATGGTACCAACTTCACCGTATCCATCGAGGCCGCCGAGGGTGTGACCACCGGCATCTCCGCCGCCGATCGTGCGCGCACGGTGCAAGCCGCCGTGGCGAAGGGCGCGCAGGCTGCTGATATCGTGCAGCCCGGCCACATCTTCCCGCTGATGGCGCAACCCGGCGGCGTGCTCATCCGTGCCGGCCATACCGAGGCGGGCTGCGACCTGGCGGCCCTGTCCGGCTGCGAACCTGCGGCGGTGATCTGCGAGATCCTCAAGGACGACGGCACCATGGCGCGCCTGCCCGACCTGGTCGAATTCGCCCGCGTGCACAACCTCAAGGTCGGCACGATCGCCGACCTGATCCACTACCGCAGCCGCAACGAGAGCCTGGTGGCGCGCGCGGCCGAGCGCGAGCTGGCCACTGCGCACGGCGCGTTCCGGGCCATCGCCTATATCGACCGGGCCGGCGGCGCCTCCCATCTGGCGCTGGTGCGCGGCGAGATCATCGCGGGCGAGGAAACCCTGGTGCGGGTGCATGAGCCCTTGTCGGTGCTGGACCTGCTCGACAGCGGCGCGGGCACGCATTCCTGGAGCGTCAATGCCGCCATGCGCGTGGTCGCGGCGCGCGGCGCCGGGGTGATCGTGCTGCTCAATACCGGTGAGAGCGCCGATGAACTTGTGGCCAAGTTCAAGGCGCTCAATACCGGCAGCCGGCCGGCGGTGAAGATGGACCTGCGTACCTACGGCATCGGCGCGCAGATCCTGCGCGACCTGGGCGTGGGGCGCATGCGTTTGCTGGCGAATCCGCGCAAGATGCCTTCGATGGCCGGGTTCGACCTTGAAGTCAGTGGATACCTTGCGCCGGAGGCGAAGTGAGCGACGATAAAGTCAGGTATGACGAACATCTTTCGGGACGCGGGTTGCGCATCGGCGTGGTGCAGGCGCGTTTCAATGCCGCCATCGGCGACCGCATGCGCGAGGGCTGCCTGGAAGAACTGGCGCGCCTCGGCGTGGCCGCGGATGACATCGAGGTCGTCTCGGTCCCGGGGGCGCTGGAAATCCCGCTGGTGCTCCGCCTGATGGCGCAATCGGATGAATTCGATGCGCTGGTGGCGATCGGCTGCGTGATCCGCGGCGAGACCTACCATTTCGAACTGGTGTGCAACGAATCGGCCGCCGGCATCACGCGGGTGCAACTCGATTCTCTGTTGCCGGTGGCCAATGCGATCCTGACCGTCGAGAACGAGGCGCAGGCCGAGGCGCGTATCGGCAAGGGCGCCGAGGCGGCGCGCGTGGCGGTGGAAATGGCCAACCTGGCCGAGGAGTTGTCCTGAGATGAAGAGTGCCCGCCGCCGCTCGCGCGAATTCGCCGTCCAGGGGCTCTACCAGTGGCAACTCAACGCGGAGGACCCGACCCTCATCGCCGATGACCTGATGCGCACCAAGGGTTTCGAGCAGGCCGACGAAAAGCATTTTCGCGACCTGCTGCATGGCGCCATCCTGCATGCGCCGGCCCTGCGCGAAGCGCTGGCGCCCTGCCTGGACCGCGCCGTCGGCGAACTCTCGCCCGTGGAGCACGCGGTGCTTCTGGTGGGCGCCTATGAACTCGCGCACCACATCGAAATTCCGTATCGCGTGGTGATCAATGAATGCGTCGAACTGGCCAAGACCTTCGGCGGCACAGACGGTTTCAAGTATGTCAACGGCGTGCTCGACAAGCTGGCTTCGGCTGCGCGGCAGGTGGAAATGAAGGGCGCGGCCCGCCAGGGCTGATGCGCCGAGCCGGTGCGATGTCCTCAGAGTTCGACCTGATCGCCCGGCATTTCCACCGGCCGGTCAAGCGGGCGGTGCTTGGCGTCGGCGATGACTGCGCGCTGCTGGCGCCGGTGCAGGGCCAGGAAATGGCTGTATCGACCGACATGCTGGTCGAAGGTACGCATTTCCTTGCCGACACCGATCCGCGCCGCCTGGGACACAAGACGCTCGCGGTGAACCTTTCCGACCTGGCTGCCATGGGCGCGGTGCCGCGCTATGCCACGCTGGCGCTGGCCGTGCCGGACGCGCGCGATGCCTGGCTGACGCATTTCGCCGCGGGCTTTTTCGCGCTCGCCAACCGCCACGGCGTCGAACTGGTCGGCGGCGACACCACGCGCGGCCCGCTCAACCTGTGCGTGACCATTTTCGGCGAGGTGCCGTGCGGCCAGGCGATCCGCCGCGACGGCGCCGTCAGCGGCGACGACCTGTGGGTCTCGGGCACGCTGGGCGATGCGGCGCTCGGCCTCTTGGCCCTGCGCGAAGAGGCTTCGCTGGGCGCCGCCGAACGGGCGTTTTGCATCGGTCGCCTGGAGTCGCCGGAACCGCGCGTGGATCTCGGCCTGGCGCTGCGCGGGGTGGCCACCAGCATGATCGACCTCTCCGACGGCCTGGCGGGCGACGCCGCCCATCTGGCCAGGGCTTCCGGTACCGCGGCGCGGATCAATGTGGATGCCGTGCCGTTGTCGTTCGCGCTGCGCGGGCAGCCGCAGGCGCGGCGTCTGCGCTGCGCGCTCGCCGGCGGAGACGACTATGAGTTGTGCTTCACCGCCGCCGCGGACCAGCGCGACCTTGTGGTGGCGATCGGGCGCTCGGTCGGTCTGTCATTGACACGGGTGGGTAGCATGTTCGAGCGGGCCGCGGGCAGTGCGCCGGTGCTGCTGGTCGACGGCGACGGGCGGGCGCTGCCGGCGATGCGTGGTTATGACCATTTCGGTGCGCCGCCGTGACGCCCTCCTTGGCCTGGGTCGCGCGGTCGCCGGCGCGCATCATCGCCTTCGGTTTCGGCAGCGGCCTGATCAGGCCGGCGCCCGGAACCTGGGGCACGCTGGCAGGATGGGGCGCATTCATCCTCTTGCTCGAGCCCTTGCCCTTGCAGTTGCGCCTGCTCGCCGTGGCGGCGGCATTTGCGCTGGGCGTCTGGGCCTGCGGCCGGACCGGCCGAGACCTCGGGGTTGCCGACCATGGCGGCATGGTTTGGGACGAGGTGGCGGCAATCTGGCTGGTGCTATCGTTGGTGCCGGCAGGATGGGCGGCGCAGGGCGCGGCGTTCCTGCTCTTCCGCCTGTTCGACATCGTCAAGCCGCCACCGATCAGGCAGTTCGACGCGCGTTTGAAAAACGGCCTCGGCGTGATGTTCG
Organism: Burkholderiales bacterium; assembly: GCA_947456845.1. Classification (GTDB taxonomy): domain Bacteria; phylum Pseudomonadota; class Gammaproteobacteria; order Burkholderiales; family JAEUOS01; genus JAEUOS01. The sequence goes on from CANGUJ010000046.1 coordinate 4,889, forward strand.
ATGACCTGCTGGCGGCGCTCTACGTGCTGCTGGTTTTCGCGTCCTGGCGCCTCTGGAACGAGTCAATGGCATGACCGACCCGGAAATCGATGATCTGGCGGTGCGTGTCGGGGCCTTTCTGGCCGTGCGCGCGTGGATGCTGGCGACGGCTGAATCCTGTACCGGCGGCTGGGTGGCCGAAGCGGTGACCTCGGTGGCCGGCAGCTCGGGCTGGTTCGAGCGCGGTTTCGTGACTTATTCGAATGCCGCCAAGGCATCCATGCTGGGCGTGGCCGAGGCGACACTTGCCGCCCACGGGGCGGTGAGCGAGCCGGTGGCGGCCGAAATGGCGGCCGGCGCGCGCATCCATTCCCGCGCTCAGGTGGCGATTTCTGTCACCGGCGTGGCCGGCCCCGGGGGTGGCTCACCTGGCAAGCCAGTAGGCACCGTATGCTTCGGCTGGTCGTGGATTGGCGGGCAGCGGGTCGAGACCCGGCGCTTTGCAGGCGACAGGCGGGAGGTGCGGCGACAGTCCGTGATCCACGCGCTGACGCAATTGCTTGCGATTCCCGAAAATCCGCGCTAGACTGCACTGTATGAAAAATCAGTGTATATGCAACCAGTACTTTGCGCCGGCGTGAAAATGCTGGTAAATCGGAGGCCGACATGGGCAGCGTTACCGCGATAGGACAGGCAATGGACGACAACAAGAGCAAGGCCCTCTCGGCCGCACTGGCGCAGATCGAGAAGCAGTTCGGCAAGGGCTCGATCATGAAATTGGGTGACCGCGGTATCGAGGACGAGATCGGGGTGGTGTCGACCGGATCGCTCGGGCTGGACATCGCCCTGGGCATCGGTGGCCTGCCGCGCGGCAGGGTGATCGAGATTTATGGTCCGGAATCCTCCGGCAAGACCACCCTGACGCTGCAGGTCATCGCCGAAATGCAGAAAATCGGCGGCACCGCAGCCTTCATCGACGCCGAGCATGCCCTTGACCCCACCTACGCGCAAAAACTGGGCGTCAACGTCGCCGACCTGCTGATTTCGCAGCCGGATACCGGCGAACAGGCCCTGGAAATCGCCGACATGCTGGTGCGTTCCGGCTCGGTCGATATCGTGGTCATCGACTCGGTGGCCGCGCTCACCCCCAAGGCGGAAATCGAGGGTGAAATGGGCGACCAGCTGCCCGGCCTGCAGGCGCGCCTGATGAGCCAGGCGCTGCGCAAGCTCACCGGCAACATCAAGCGTACCACTACCCTGGTGATATTCATCAACCAGATCCGCATGAAGATCGGCGTGATGTTCGGCAATCCCGAAACCACGACCGGCGGCAACGCGCTCAAGTTCTACGCGTCGGTGCGCCTGGATATCCGCCGCACCGGCTCGATCAAGGATGGCGAGGAAGTCGTCGGCAACGAAACTCGCGTCAAGGTGGTCAAGAACAAGGTGGCGCCGCCGTTCCGCGAAGCGCATTTCGACATTCTTTACGGGGCAGGCATTTCGCGCGAGGGCGAAATCATCGAACTCGGCGTTGAGCACAAGATCATCGACAAGTCTGGCGCCTGGTACAGCTACAAGGGCGACCGCATCGGCCAGGGCAAGGACAATACCCGCACCTGGTTGCGCGAGAACCCGGCCATAGCTCAGGAAATCGAATCGCGGGTGCGTGAGGCCCTGGGAGTCAAGGGTGGCCCTACAGCGCAAGCCGCAGCGGCCTGACCGCGCGGGGCTGGCCTGTCCGCCTGTCGTCGAGGACGGGCAGGAGGCCGCCGGCTCGTCGGGCCGGTCGCCGGTGGTCACGGAGTCGGGACCGTCGTCCCCAGACCAGGTCCGCAGCAAGGCGATCGCGCTACTCGCACGGCGCGAGCACAGCCGTATGGAACTGCACCGAAAGCTGCTTCGCGCGGGTTGCGACGGTGAAGTCATCGCGCCGGTTCTCGATGCGTTGGAATCTGAAAAACTTCTTTCCGATCAGCGGTTTGCCGAAAGTGTTGCGCGAGTGCGCGGGGCCCGTTACGGCAGTCGCCGGGTGGCGGATGACCTGCGCCGGACGGGCGTGGGCACCGAGGCCACAGCGCTCGTGCACCGCCTCCAGGCCAGCGATGAAGAGCGGGCCCGGGAGCTTTGGACGCGCAAGTTTGGTGCCACGCCGGCCGACGCTGCCGCCCGTGCAAAGCAGATGAGGTTTCTGCTCGCGCGGGGCTTTCCTACCGATGTGATCTACCGCGTCGTGCCACGCCCCGCGCGTGGTGGTGAAGACGTCTGACCGAGCGTCTTGCCGCTGCGCCGGGCGGGCGGGAGCGGGCCGGGCGCCGGATTGGTCGTGGGCTTCGTGCTATCATTTTTGTCTTGTCAGTAGAGTAAATCGCTCGGTTTCAAGACGCCGTCGGGTCGCATCGGAAGGTCCGCCTCAGGTCAGCCCGGTTGGTTCCTGCGAGGGTGTGTTGCAGGTCTGCTTTGCAGCGGTCCGTGCGCGCGGGGCTCCGTGGCGGATTCGCACAGGTCTGGCCTGATCGGCTTCCGGGCTTGTCGTCGCCGTGCACGGGATGCCGCGCAATAGCTGACCGCACAGGGGAGAGTGCGACTGGGTGGCGAGCGCTTGACGCCAGAGAATGCGGCGCGGCGCCTTGCGCCTCAGGCCCGCTGCAACGGAATGGATGGTTTTGGATCGATGGTGGTCCGAGGGCGGCCGGGAACAAACTAGGGGAACAACTTGAAGATTCACGAATATCAGGGCAAGGAACTGCTGCGCAAGTTCGGTATGCCGACGCCGCGCGGAATCGCGTGCTTTTCGGTCGACGAGGCCGTCGCCGCAGCCGAAAAGCTTGGCGGACCGGTATGGGTGGTCAAGGCCCAGATTCATGCGGGCGGCCGCGGCAAGGGTGGCGGCGTCAAGGTGGCCAAGTCCATCGCCGAGGTGCGCGCCAGGGCCAGTGAGATCCTCGGCATGCAGTTGGTCACGCACCAAACCGGCCCGGAGGGTCAGAAGGTACGCCGCCTCCTCGTGGAAGACGGCGCGGACATCAAGAAAGAGTACTACGTCGCCGCGCTCACTGACCGCTCGACCCAGCGCGTGGCCCTGATGGCTTCCAGCGAAGGCGGCATGGATATCGAGGAAGTCGCGCATGCGACGCCGGAAAAGATCCTCAAGGAGTTCGTCGACCCGGCTGCCGGGCTGACCGACGCCCAGGCAGAGCGCCTGGCAAGAGGCATCGGTGTGCCGGAAGCATCGCTCAAGCAAGCCAAGGAGGTGTTGGGCCAGCTCTACACCTGTTACATGGATACCGACGCGTCGCTAGCCGAGATCAATCCGATGATTCTCGAAGGCAACGGCAACATCAAGGCGCTCGACGCCAAATTCAATTTCGATGCCAACGCGCTGTTCCGCCATCCGGAGATCGTCGCCTATCGCGATCTTGACGAGGAAGATCCGGCGGAGATCGAGGCCTCGAAGTTCGATCTTGCCTATATCCAGCTTGACGGCAATATCGGCTGTTTGGTCAACGGCGCCGGCCTGGCGATGGCCACCATGGACACGATCAAGCTCTTCGGCGGCGAGCCGGCCAACTTTCTCGACGTCGGTGGCGGCGCCACCGCGCAGAAGGTGACCGAGGCCTTCAAGATCATGATCAAGACCCCGGGCCTGAAAGCCATCCTGGTCAATATCTTCGGTGGCATCATGCGCTGCGACACGATCGCCGAAGGCGTCATCACTGCATGCCGCGCCGTCAACCTCGGGGTGCCTCTGGTGGTGCGCATGAAGGGGACCAATGAGGATCTCGGCAAGCAAATGCTCGCCGACTCCGGTCTGCCGATCATCGCCGCCGACACCATGGCCGAAGCCGCGCAAAAAGTGGTGGCCGCCGCAAAGTAACGCGCACCGCCGGGCGGCATTCCGCGCCCCGCGGCGGGGGGACCCGCCAGCGCCACATTCCAAGGGAAACCATGAGCATCCTGATCAACAAGAACACCCGGGTCATGACCCAGGGTATTACCGGCAAGACCGGCCAGTTCCACACCAAGATGTGCAAGGAATACGCCAACGGGGCGAACTGCTTTGTTGCCGGCGTGAATCCGAAAAAGGCCGGGGAAAGCTACGAAGGCATTCCCATTTACGCCAGCGTAAAGGATGCCAAGGCCCAGACCGGCGCGACCGTATCGGTCATCTACGTGCCTCCGGCCGGCGCGGCCGCTGCGATCTGGGAGGCGGTGGAAGCCGACCTCGATCTCGCCATCTGCATTACCGAGGGCATACCGGTGCGCGACATGCTGGAAGTGCGCAACCGAATGAAGGCCGAGGGCCGCAAGACCCTGCTGCTGGGCCCCAACTGCCCCGGCCTCATCACGCCCGAAGAAATCAAGATCGGCATCATGCCCGGCCACATTCACCGCAAGGGGCGCATCGGCGTGGTGTCGAGATCGGGTACCCTTACCTACGAAGCGGTGGCGCAACTGACCGAAATCGGCCTGGGCCAGTCTTCGGCGGTGGGCATCGGCGGCGATCCGATCAATGGCTTGAAGCATATTGACGTCATGCGCATGTTCAATGACGACCGCGAAACCGACGCCGTGGTCATGATCGGCGAGATCGGTGGGCCGGACGAGGTCAATGCGTCACGCTGGATTCGCGACAACATGAAAAAGCCGGTGGTCGGGTTCATCGCCGGCGTCACCGCGCCCCCGGGAAAACGCATGGGCCATGCAGGCGCGCTGATTTCCGGCGGCGAGGATACCGCGCAGGCAAAGCTGGCCATCATGGAAGAGTGCGGTATCAAGACCACCAAGAACCCGTCAGAAATGGGCCGCCTGCTCAAGGCGATGCTCTGAATCCGGTGCCGCGCAGAAATCGAGAGCTAGGAGACACGCATGAGTTTTGACAGCCCGGCATTCTGGCTGGCACTTGGCCAGATCGTCTGGATCAACATCATCCTCTCGGGCGACAACGCGGTGGTGATCGCGCTGGCGGCGCGTTCGCTGCCACCCAAGCAACAGAAGATGGCGATCATGTGGGGCTCGGGCGCCGCGGTGGTGCTGCGCATCGTCCTGACCTTTCTGGCGGCCTATCTGCTCAAGCTTCCCTATTTGCAGATCATCGGCGGCCTGCTGCTGCTATGGATCGGCTTCCAGTTGCTCTCCGGCGAGGAGGAAGACGAGGAAGGGAGCGAAAAGGACACCGCCGGCAACCTGACGGCGGCCGTGCGAACCATCCTGATTGCCGACTTGGTGATGAGCCTGGACAACGTGATCGCGGTGGCGCTGGCGGCAAAGGGGGATTTCACCCTGCTGGTCCTCGGGTTGGCGATAAGCATTCCCCTGGTGGTCTTCGGCAGTACCCTCATGATCAAACTGATGGAGCGCTTTCCGGTCATCATCACCCTGGGCGCCGCTTTGATCGGCTGGGTTGCCGGCGACGCGATCAGCCATGACGTGGCTATCAAACACGTCTTCGAGGGTGATGCCACGCTCACTTATGGGCTCAAGGCGGGGTGCGCGATCTTCGTGGTCGTGGTGGGCAAATGGCTGGCGGCCCGCGCGGCGGCCAAGGCGCACCAACCCCGGGGCGCCTGACAAGCGGCGCTTTGCATCCAGTCCAAGAACCCCATTAAACAGGGGCTGTTCCGCACGGACGGCCCCTGTTGTTTTTTGCGACGGGTGGGCGTGAAACGGGTTGCTCTTCTATTGATAGTCAACTGCAACACCGCGTATCATCATCCTGTTTATTCTGCGAAAACCGTGATTTTTCCGGCTTGACGTAGAATCTGTGCTTCTTTTGATGCTATATCGGCTGTTTCGCGTGTCAAAGACACGCGGCTTCGGGTCCACCCCGCCCTTCCTGGCGGCATTTGACCTTGAAGCAGCCGCATGAAAAGCGAGTGCGGCATCTGGGGGAAGTGTAATGGCCAAGGTCAAGGGGGATTTCTGGAGGTCCGACTGGTTCATCGGGTTGGTCATTGCCGTCCTGATGCTGGCATTCAAGAACGGCGATCTCCTGCAAAGCCTGGAGCGCAAGGCCTATGACCTGGGCGTCAAGGCATCCTCCCGAGCGCCCAACGACAGGGTCGCGATCATCGCCATCGACGACCAGAGCATCGCCAACATAGGGCGCTGGCCATGGAGCCGCGACATCCACGCCAAGATGACGGACATGCTGGCCGCCGCCAAGGTCAAGGTCATCGGCAACACTGTGTTTTTCTTCGAGCCGCAGCAGGACCCGGGTCTGGTCTACATCAACAAGCTCCTCGAACTGTACGCGAAGGCCGCGCCCGCTACGCCCGATTCCGGCGCGGCCGCGACCGCCCCGGCCAGCGATCTCACGCAATTCGGTGCCCTTCTGAAACAGGCGGAAAACGATCTCAACACGGACCGCAAGCTCGCCGACAGCTACACCAAGGCGGGCAACGTGATGCTGCCCTTGGTGTTCAAGCTCGGGGATCCGCGCGGCAAGCCCGACAAGGCGTTGCCCGACTTCGCCGCCCGGAGTTCATTCGAGGACAAGAACGGCCAGGCCATTCCCTCCGCCGAAATCCAGTTGCCTATCGACCCGCTCGGCAGGGCCGCCGCGGGTCTCGGGCATCTGAACGACGTGCCGGATGTCGACGGTGGCGTCCGCACCGAGCCACTGGTGGTGCAGTACTTCGACCGTTACTTTCCTTCCTACGCACTGATGATCGCGGCCAGGAGCCTCAATCTGGGCGTGGCCGACATCAAGGTCGCGTGGGGGGAGCAACTCAAGCTCGGCAAGCTTGCGATCACCACCGATTTCGAGAACAAGATGTACACGTACTACTACAAGGATCGCGACGGCAGGCGTGCCTTCCAGATCGACTCCTTCTACGACGTGTACACCGGCAAGATCCCGGCATCCAAGTACGCCGACAAGATTGTCCTCATCGGGCCGACCGCCACCGGTGTCGGCACCAGTTTCCCGACGCCGGTGTCAGCGGCCATGACGCCGGTGGAGAAGATGGCCCATTCGGTTTCCTCGATTCTTTCCGAGCATTTCTTCGTGGTTCCGTCCTGGAGCATCTGGCTTGAGTTGCTGGTGTTCCTGCTGGTGGCGGCGTATCTGGTAGCATTGCTGCCGCGCCTGTCCGCGAGGCCGGCGGCGCTGGTCACCCTGGGCGTCCTGCTGGCGCTCCTTGCCACGCATTTCGCCTTGATGGTTTCGGCGGGCATGTGGATACAGCTCATGGTTCCGGCGGCGCTGCTGCTGGTCGGCCATCTGCTGCTGACGACCAAGCGCTTCATCGTCACCGAGGCTGGCAAGCAGAAATCCGACGTCGAGTCGGCCGAGTCCAACCGCATGCTGGGCCTGGCCTTCCAGGGGCAGGGTCAGCTTGACATGGCGTTCGACAAGTTCCGCAAGGTGCCTTTCGACGCCCCGCTGATGGACAATCTGTACAACCTGGCGCTGGATTTCGAGCGCAAGCGCCAGTTCAACAAGGCGCAAGCGGTGTACGAGCACATGGCCGGCTTCGATCCCAAGTTCAAGGATCTCGAGCAGAAGATCGTGCGCGTCAAGAACCTGTCGGAAACGGTCATCCTTGGCGGCTCCTCGGGGCGAACCAACACCAGCATCCTCGACGGTGCCGGTGCGGGGGAAAAGCCCATGCTCGGCCGCTACCAGATCGAAAAGGAACTCGGCAAGGGCGCGATGGGTGTGGTCTATCTGGGACGCGACCCGAAGATCAGCCGGGTAGTGGCCATCAAGACGATGGCGCTTTCGCAGGAGTTCGAGGCCGACGAACTCGAAGAGGCCAAGTCGCGATTCTTCCGAGAAGCCGAGACTGCCGGCCGCCTCAATCATCCGCATATCGTGACCATCTACGATGCCGGCGAGGAGCATGACCTGTGTTTCATCGCCATGGAACTGCTCAAGGGCAAGGATCTGGTGCCCTACACGAGACCGGAATCGCTGCTGCCGATCCCGCGCGTGGTTTCGATCATGGCCAGGGTCGCCGATGCGCTCGGCTACGCGCACCGGCAGTCCGTGGTGCACCGCGACATCAAGCCGGCCAACATCATGTATGACCTGGAGTCCGACAACCCAAAGGTCACCGATTTCGGTATCGCGCGGGTCACCGACTCCTCTAAAACCAAGACCGGCATGGTGCTGGGCACCCCGTCCTACATGTCGCCCGAGCAGCTGTCCGGCAAGAAGGTCGACGGCCGCTCCGACCTGTTCTCCCTGGCGGTGAGTCTGTACCAGATGTTGTGTGGTCATTTGCCCTTTGTCGGCGACTCGATGGCGCAACTGATGTTCAAGATCGCCAACGAGCAGCCCGGCGATATTCGCACGCTCAACCCCGCTGTCCCCGAGGGTCTTGCCGGAGTGCTCGCTAAGGCAATGGCGAAGGATGCCGACCAACGCTACCAGTCCGGAGAGGAACTGGCGGCTGCCCTCCGGCCCTACGGTGAAACCCCGGCGACTGCGACCGGCATGAACATTCCCGCTGCGCCCAAGGCGGTACCTGCCGCGCCGCCGACCCAGCCGGCAGCGCCTGACGCCCCGGCCCCCGGCACATCCGCTGGCGTGGCGCGCGCGGGCGAAACGGTCATGCTGCAAGCTCCGGGTCTCAACCCGGCCGGGGCCGTGGGGCTGCCGGCATCCCCTGCCGGCCCTGCGCCCGCCAGCGTAGCGAAGCCGCCCAAGCCTCCGCCGGATGTGGATATTTCTCTATAGGGTACGCGCATGAATCTTTCAGATGCGATCGAAATCGTTGGCCATTCCGACCCGGGGATGGTGCGGTCCCATAACGAGGATTCGATCGCCAACGACGCGCGCAACGGCCTGGCGATTCTCGCCGACGGCATGGGCGGCTACAACGCAGGCGAGGTGGCCAGCGGCATGGCCACTACCGTGCTGATGACGGAAATGCAGTCCGCCATCGCGCAGCGAGCCCCTTTCGAACACGATGCCGATAGCGGCACTGAGTTCCGCACCCACGCGGCCCGCATGCTGCGCGACCAGATCGCCAAGGCGAACCATTCGATCTATTCGGCGGCCCAGTCGCAGCCGCAGTATTCCGGCATGGGCACGACACTGGTCATGGCGGTCTTCTACGACAACAAGATGACCGTCGCCCACATCGGCGACTCGCGCCTGTATCGTCACCGCGGCGGCGAGTTCCTCCAGATCACGCGTGATCATTCCCTGCTTCAGGAACAGATCGACAGCGGCATGATCACCCCGGAGGAAGCCAAGCATTCGCAAAACAAGAATCTGGTCACCCGGGCGCTGGGTATCGACCCCACTGTGGAGGCGGAGGTGCACGACTACGAAACGCGGCCGGGCGACATTTATCTGCTTTGCTCGGACGGGTTGTCGGATATGGTGTCGGACGAGGATATCGGTCTGACGCTCGAAACCCTCGGCGGCAACCTCAATCTGGCCGCACAGCAGCTCGTGCAGATGGCCAATGACAATGGCGGGCGTGATAACGTGTCAGTACTGCTCGTCAAGATTGCCCGGGAATATCCCGCCGCGAGGGGGCTGTTCAGCAGGTTTTTGAGGTGGTTCAAGTAAACTTAGGTAATCGCAAGTCGCTCAGGCGTCAACAGCGAAAGAGAAAAAGGAACGGGCTATGGCGAAGCTAATTCTCAGCATGGACGGGTTGGTGCTCAAGGAGATCACTCTGACCAAAGAGCGCACGACCATCGGCCGCAAGCCGCACAACGACATCCAGATCGACAACCTGGCGGTGTCGGGTGAGCATGCTGTGATCGTGACTATCCTCAATGATTCTTTTCTGGAGGATCTCGGATCTACCAACGGCACATTGGTCAACGGTTCACCGATCAAGAAACATTTCCTGCAGCCGAACGACGTCGTCGAACTCGGCAAGTACAAGCTCAAGTACATTAACGAGGCGCCGAAGGCGGCGGTCGCCGATTTCGAAAAGACCATGGTTCTGCGGCCAGGATCGATGCCCAGGCCTTCGCCAGCGCCGGCGGCCGCGCCGCCAGCCGGCGCCGCGCCGATGGCAAGCCCAGCC
>CANGUJ010000047.1 GCA_947456845.1 Burkholderiales bacterium
CACGCACGCCAAGAGGTTGCGCCCCGTGGCGCAGGGGCGCCGCGCCTGGGGATTGCCTTTCAGGTGATGGCGTTGGCGTGCCGCATGCTGTTGATCATCGAGGAATTGAGCAGGAACTCGCGCGTCCTGGCCGGATCGGCGGCGGTGGCGCGCATCTCGTCGGCCTTGCGCTTTTTCTCGACCGGGTCCGTCTCCTCGAGATTTTTCTTGTTGCGGATCGATATCTCCTGCACGTACTGCAGGTTGACGGTGCGGCGCTGGCGCACGTAGAGGTCGAGCAGGTCATCGCCCGATTCGCCGCGCGCGACGCGGCCGAGTTTCTCGCCGAGGTTGACGGCGTCATGGATGCCGCTGTTCAAGCCGAAGCCGCCAAGCGGGTTGTTGACATGCGCGGCGTCGCCGGCGAGCAGGATGCGGCCCGCGCGGAAGGTGCGCGCCACCCTCTGATGCACGCTGTAGACGCTCGTATGCGCGATCTCCGCCACCGTGTCCAGCGGCAGGATGCGCGCCAGCAGGCGCTGCGCATAGGCTTCGGACAACACCTCCGCATCGCTCACCGCGGCACTGACCGGGCTGGTCATGCGCCACAGGCCGGGTGGGCCGGCGTCGGGCATGCGGAACAGCGCCACCCATTGTTCGGGGTCGGCGATGTAGGCATTGTCGGCGAAGCCGAAGCGCGCCAGGTCGCAGGTGGTGCTGATGACCGAGAAGCGCTCGTCCCAGGTGAAGCCCTCGAACTCGATGCCGGCGGCCTTGCGTACCGCGCTGCGGCCGCCGTCGGCGCCGACCAGCCACGAACCGGCGACGGTTTCCTGCCCGTGCGCGCTGCTGACGGTCACCTGCACGCCGTCCGCGGCTTGCGCGGCATGCTCGAAACGCGTCGCAAACCGCACCTGCGCATGGGGAAATCCGCGCAGCGATTCGAGGATGATGGGGGTGAGCCTGTGCTGCTCCAGATGCAGCCGGTAGGGATAGGGCGTGTCGCCCGCCAGCGCGCCCAGGTCCCATTCCACGATCAAGCCTTCCTTGCGGTCGCGCGACTGCCAGCACGGCACCCGGATACCGGCCTCGTGCATGCGCTCGGTGATGCCCAGGGGCGCCATCAGTTCCAGCGTGGGCGGATGAAAGGTGCCGGCGCGCAGGTCGTGGGTGAGCCCTGCTTCGGCTTCGAGCACCAGTACGGACACGCCCTGCCGTGCCAGCACCAGCGCGGTGAGGAGTCCGACCGGACCGGCGCCGGCAACGATCACGGGTTTGTTGGTTGGCATGCGCTGCACTGTCATTTTTGCGAGGCCCCTATTTTCCGCGATTTGGCCGCCGCCCGGATTGACAGCGCCGTATGCGCTATGCAATCCTTGGCAGGTATTAACGGTCCGGTTAATAATGCGGTGCCTTGCGCGGCCCCTTGTACGGCCCCTTGTACGCCACCTTGTACGGCACCTTGCACGCCGCCGCGATTGCACCAACCGCCCCTGTATCCAACAAGAATCCTGAACGACACTCCCGGAGGAGACAACATGCTGCAAACCAAACGCTTCACCTTGCGCGCCCTGGCCGGCGCGCTAGCCCTGTGCGCCGCCGGCGCGGTGCAGCCGCAGGCGCCCATCACCCTGCATGGCGCATCGCAGTTCTCCGACGACCATGCCTTCAACAAGACCATGCTCAAATTCGAGGAACTGGTCAAGAAGTACTACGGCAAGCCGATCAATTTCGTCCTGCACCGCAACAGTGAACTCGGCCTCGAAAAGGAATACTTCGCCTACATGAACCAGGGCAAGGCGGTGGACTACGCCATCGTCTCCCCGGCGCACATGTCGACCTTTTCCAAGGCCGCCCCCTTCATCGACGCGCCATTCCTGTTCCGCGACCTGGACCATTGGAACAAGGTGCTCGACCAGGACGTGTTGAAGCCGGTGGCCGACGAGGTCACGCAGAAGGGCGAGGTCATGCTGATCGGTTACGCCGGCGGCGGTGTGCGCAATATCTTCTCCAGCAAGCCGGCCCGCAATCTGGCGGAACTGAAGGGCCTGAAGGTGCGCGTGCAGGGCGCGCCCATCTGGAGCAGGACCTTCGGTGCCATCGGCATGTCGCCCACCGTGATCGCCTACAACGAGATCTACAACGCCATCCAGAACAAGGTGATCGAGGCCGGCGAGAACGAGGCGGCCGGGGTGGAGGCGATGAAGTTCCATGAGGTGGCGCCCAACATCAACCTGACGCGGCACGCCATCACCATCCGACCATTGTGCTTTTCCTCCAAGACCTTCGCCAAGCTGCCCAAGGACCTGCAGGACGCCATCGTGAAGGCGGGCAAGGAAGCCGGCGCCTACGGCCGGCAGATCGAGTCCTCCGAAGACCAGAAGAAGCTCGACGCGCTGGAAAAGGCGGGCAGGCTGAAGCAGGTCCCGTTCGCCGACCGGGCCGCCATGCAGAAGCTGGTTGATCCGGTCATGGCCGCGTACGCCAAGGAGATCGGCGCCGAGCAGATCTACGCCAGGATCAACGCGATCAAGTAGCGCCTGTGCCGAGACGAGCGCGAGCCCGTCCCGGCACCCACGCTTTGCCCCTTGAAACCGGTGCAGCCGGGCCGCGCCCCATGACCAGATTTCTTGACGCCTACCACCGATTGCTGACGTGGCTGCTCGCCTTCGCCGTCGCGATCCTCATCATTCCGGTGTCGATCCAGATCTTCTCGCGGTTCACCGCCCTGATCCCGGCCTACATCTGGACCGAGGAAATGAGCCGCTTCTTCTTCATCTGGATGGTGATGATCGGCGCGATCATCGGCTTGCGCGAGCGGCTGCATTTCGATGTCGACGTCTGGAACGACACCCGGCCGCGCACCAACGCGGTACTGCGCATGGTGGCCAACGGCTTCGTGCTGATCTTCACCGGCGTGATGATCTGGTGGGGCATCGAATTCACGAGGTTCGGCTGGAACCAGACCTCCGAGCTTGCCGACCTGCCGATGTGGCTGATCTTCATCGCCTGGCCGGTAGCCGGCGTGTCGTGGCTGCTGTTCCTCATCGAGGCCTACCGGCGCGACATCGACCTGTACCGCCGCGACGAAGACATCGAGGCCAATGCGCCCGAGGAGGCGATGTGAGCGGCGCCCTGACCCCGGGCATGGCGGCCCTGATCCTGTTTGGCACGTTCTTCTTCCTGTTGGCCATCCGCGTCCCGGTGGCGTTCGCGCTCGGGCTGGCCGCTTTGCCCATTCTGGTGATCGAGCCGCGCCTGTCGCCCATGGTGCTGATGAACGAGATGTTCAAGGCCTACAACTCGTTCATCCTGCTGGCGGTGCCGTTCTTCCTGCTGACGGCCAACCTGATGAACGTGGGCGGCATCACGGACCGGCTGATGCGCCTTTCGCGCGCGCTGGTGGGGCATTTCCCCGGCGGCCTGGCGCAGATCAACGTGGTCCTGTCGGTCTTTTTCGCCGGCATCTCCGGATCGTCGACGGCCGATGCGGCCAGCCAGGGCAAGCTCTTCATCGAGGCCCAGGTCAAGGAAGGTTACGACCTGTCGTTTTCGATCGCCATCACCGCGGTGTCGGCGGTGCTGGCGGTGATCATTCCGCCTTCGATACTGATGGTGGTGTGGGGCGGCGTGATCTCCACCTCCATCGGCGCGATGTACCTGGCCGGCGTGATTCCCGGCCTGCTGATCGGCCTGGCGCAGATGGCCACCGTGCATGCCTACGCCAAGCGCCGCAACTATCCGGTCTACCCGCGCGCCGGCCTGGGCGAAATCGGCCGCGCCGCGCTGACCTCCATTCCGGCGCTCACCACGCCGCTCATCATCGTCGGCGGCATCCTGCTCGGCTGGTTCACGGCCACCGAGTCGGCGGCGGCGGCGGTGCTGTACGCGGCCATCCTGTCGATCTTCTACTACCGCGAACTGAGCTTAAAGCAACTCTACACGGCGATCGTCGACACCGGCCGGCTGGCCTCGGTGGCGCTGTTCTGCATCGGCACAGCCTCGGTCTTCGGCTGGCTGCTCGCCTATTACCAGATTCCCAAGGCGTTGCTTGCCAACGTGACGGAATGGGGCCTGGGCCCGATCGGCGTGGGCTTCCTGATTGCCGGCGCGTTCCTGGTGGTGGGCTGCTTCCTGGACGCGATTCCGGCCATCATCATCGTCGGCACGACCCTGCAGCCGCTGGCCGCCTCGGTCGGCCTGCACCCGGTCTCGTTCGCCATCATCGGCATCGTCTCGCTGGCGTTCGGCCTGGTTACGCCACCCTACGGCATGTGTCTGATGATCTCGTGCGCGGTGGCCAAGGTGCCGCTCAAATTCGCCCTCAAGGACACCATGATCATGCTCATCCCCATGCTGCTGGTGCTGTGCGCCATCATCATCTGGCCCGAGATTCCCCTGCTGCTGCCGCGCTGGATGGCGCCCGGCCTGCTGAAGTAAGCGGCCCGCGAAGTCCCGCAACGCTCGCCGCATGGTTTCTATGATTGTGGTCCAGCCGCTCTCCGATGTACTTGGCGCCCGCATCGAGGGCGTCGACCTGTCGCAGCCGCTGTCCGACGCGGACTTCCGCGTCATCGAGGCGGCGCTGCACCGGCACTGCTTCATCATGTTTCCGGGGCAGTCCCTCACGGCGACGCAGTTCCATGCGTTTTCGAAGCATTGGGGGCGCGCGGAACCGCACGTGATCGACACCTTCCACCACCCGGAGATTGCCGACATCCTGGTGCTTTCCAATGTGGAGAAAGACGGCAAGCCCACCGGGCTGAAGGATGCCGGCACCTACTTTCACTCCGACTACTCCTACCTCGACGTGCCGGCGCGCTGCACCATGTTGTATGCGCTGCAGATGCCGGAGGCGGGCAACGGCACTCCCTTCGCCAACCAGTCGCGCGCCTACGACGATCTGTCCGATTCCATGAAGGCGCGCCTCGAAGGGCTGGTTGCGCGTCACCATTACGGCAACCGCGACGACCTCGATGAATCTTCGCGCACCGTCGCATCGGTTCTCAACGAGGCGCAAAAGAAAAAAGTGCACTGGGTGCGTCATGCGATCGCGCGCAGGCATCCCCATGTCGGGCGCAAGTCTCTGTATGCGGTATCCGGCAGTTCCTTCGGCGTCGAAGGCATGACGGATGCCGAAGGCGTGGCGCTGCTCGACCAACTGAAGGCGCACGCCACCCAGGCGAAGTACCTCTACACCGTCGACTACAAGGTGGGCGACGTCATCGTCTGGGACAACGCGCAGTTGCTGCACGCCGCACCGCTGCCGCAGCACGACCAGGCGCGCACCCTGTGGCGCATCACCGTCAAGGAGGACCCGTCGGTCGCGTTGCGCTGAGGCATACTTCGTGCATGGGTGTGGCTTTTCACCCGACCTACGGAGATTTCATGCGCATTGCCTCAATCCTGGTGGCGGCCTGCCTGCTAGCCGCCGCCCCGCTTGCCCGGGCGCAAGCCGACTATCCCAACAAACCGATCCGCCTGGTAGTAGGGTTCGCCGCCGGCGGCATTTCCGACGTGCTCGGCCGCGCGCTGGCCGCCCGGCTTTCCGCCAATGTCGGCCAGAGCGTGCTGGTGGAAAACCGCGCCGGCGCCGGCACCACCATCGCGGCCGACTTCATCGCCAAATCGCCGCCTGACGGCTACACCCTGTTCCTGCAGGACATCACCTCGCATGCCATCAACGCCAGCCTGTATCCCAAGCTGCCGTACGACTCGGTCAAGGACTTCACGCCCATCGCCCTGGTCGCCTCCACGCCGCTGATGCTGGTGGTGCACCCCTCGACCAGCGCCAGGACCGTCAAGGAACTGGTGGCCATGCTCAAGGCCGCCCCGGGCAAGTACTCCTACGGCTCCTCGGGTAACGGCACCATCCTGCACCTGGCCAGCGAGCTATTCGCCACCTCGCAGGGTGTGACGGTCACGCATATTCCGTACAAGGGCAGCGCGCCGGCCACCCAGGCCATCATGGCCAACGACGTGTCGTTCGTGTTCTCGACCATGCCGCCGGCGGTCAGCGCGGTCAAGGGCGGCAAGCTGCGCGCACTCGCCGTCACCACCCCGGCGCGGGTGGGCGCGGCGCCGGAGGTGCCCACCATGATCGAGGCCGGCCTGCCCGGCTACGAGGTGGTGCTCTACAGCGGCATTCTCGGCCCGCGGGGCATGGATGCCGCGCTGGTGAAAAAGATCAACGGCGAGTTCGCCCGGGTGGTGGCCAGCCCCGAGGTGAAGAAAATCTACGAGACCCTCGGCGCCGACGGCATCACCGCCACCAGCGAGGATTTCGGGCGCATGATCAGCCGCGAGATCGGCGCGCTGGCGCCGCTGGTCAAGGCCTCCGGCGCGAAAGTCGACTGACATGACCGACAAGAAGCCGCTGCTGCCGCAGCACAGCCGCTACGACTATCATCCGCTGCCCGGGCGGCGCGACTACAGCTGGCCGGGAGCGAAGCGGCTCGCCTTCACGCTGACTACCAACATCGAATGGTTCGCCTACGGCGCCGGGCTTGGGCATGACCCGGCCAAGACCGGCGAGCCGCAGACGCACCGCAACTACGCCTGGCGCGACTACGGCAACCGCATCGGCGTGTGGCGCCTGTTCGAGCTGCTCGACACCCTCGGGCTGCCGGCCGGCCACAACTGCAACAGCTTGTTGTACGACCACGCGCCGCAGATCATGGACGCGATCCGCAAGCGCGGCGACGAGGTCGTGGCGCACGGCCGCAGCAATGCGGAGAACCTGCGCGGCCTCTGGCAGCCGGATGAGGAGCGCATCCTGCGCGAGGTCACCGACACCATCGCGCGGCATGAAGGCAGGCCGCCGGCCGGCTGGATGGGCTCGGGCGCCTACGAAACCGCCAACACGCTGGACCTGTTGAAGGAAATCGGCTACCAGTACGTGATGGACTGGCCGATGGACGACCAGCCGGTGTGGCTTGCCACCCGCAACGGGCCGATCCTCTCGGTCCCCTATCCGATCGAGCTCAACGACTCGCAGGTGGTGATCCACCGCAAGCAGGACGCCTCCGACTTCTGCGACATGATCGTCGAGCAGTTCGACGAGATGATCGAGCAGTCGGCCGCCCATCCTCTGGTGATGAATGTCTCGATCCACACCTACGTGTTCGGCCAGCCCTTCCGGCTGCGCATGATCCGCCGGGCGCTCAGGCATTGCCTGGAGCATCCGCACGCGGGCCAGGTATGGTGGGCCAAGCCCTGCGACATCGCCGCCCACTGCCTGGCTCTGCCGCCCGGCATCATCCCGGGCTCCTGAGGGTTCTCCCCCACGGGAAATCGGCGCGTCAGTCCCTATACTCGCGCTCGTCCGAACGACGTGAGGTCGCCCATGCCCCGCCGCTGGCTCAAGCGCGTGTTGCCCGATGTGGAAAAGTACCGCGACACCGCGGTGGCGCGGTTTCTCGGGCCGCGCTTCTTTCACCCCGCGGTCTGGCACCTGAGCCGCCACAGCGTGGCGGGCGGCTTCGCCATCGGCCTGTTTTGCGGGCTGATCCCGGGGCCCCTGCAGATGCTGGGCGGCGCGCTCGGCGCCGTCTGGTTCAAGCGCAACCTGCCGGTGGCGCTGGTGACCACGCTCTACACCAACCCGCTCACCATCATTCCGCTGTACCTGCTGGCCTACCAGGTGGGCGCCTTCGTGATGGGGCCCTCCGCGGACGCGGCGAGCCCGCCCTCGCTCGGCGGCCTGGCGCCCGGCCAATGGGCCGAGGCGCTCGGCGCCTGGTCCCTTTCGCTCGGCAAGCCCCTGCTGGTCGGGGTACCGCTGCTGGCCGCGCTCTTGGCCACAGCCGGCTATCTGGTCGTGCATGTCGGCTGGGGACTGTATCTGCGCTGCGCCTGGATGCAGCGCAAGCGCCAGCGCCGCCGCGGCTGAGCGGGGCCGACGAACGCCGATGACGCGAACGAAGCGAGGAAACACATGAAAAAGGCCGTGGTGGTGGGCGCGCTGGGCGTGATGGGGCGCTATATCGTCGACAAGCTGGCGGCCCGGCCGGATTGGGAGGTCATCGGCCTGTCGCGCCGCAAGGGGGAGGACCGCGAACGGGTGCGCTACGTGCCGGTGGACGTGCTCAAGCCGTGGGCGCCGGATTTCGGCGATGCCACCCATGTCTTCTATGCCGCCTTCCAGGCCTCCGCCGGCAAGGCGGCCGACTACGCGTCCAACATCGCGCCCAATCGCGACATGCTGGTCAACGCCGTGTCCGCCATCGAACGCGTCTCGCCCAACCTCGAGCGGGTGGTGCTGATTACCGGCACCAAGTACTACGGCACGCATCTGGGCCCCTACAAGACCCCGGCGCGCGAGTCCGACCCGCGCCACGCCGGCGCCAACTACTACTTCGACCAGATCGACTGGCTCACCGAGTTCCAGAAAGGCAAGCGCTGGACCTGGACTGACCTGCGCCCGCAAACCCTGTGCGGATTTGCCCCCGGCACGGCCATGAGCATCCTGCCGGTGATCGCCGTCTACGCGGCCATCATGAAGGAGCTCGGCCGCCCGATGGCCTGGCCCGGCAAGCCCGGCACCGGGCGCACCATCTACCAGGTGACCGACTCCGGCCACTTCGCCAGTGCTGCCCTGTGGGCCGCCACCGATGCGCGCTGCGCCAACCAGGCCTACAACATCACCAACGGCGACTACTTCCGCTGGCTCGACATCTGGCCGCGCCTGGCCGCGGTGTTCGGCATGGAGGCGGGCGAGCCGTCGCCGCTGAACCTCACCGAATTCATGGCCGACAAGGCGCCGCTGTGGGACGCGATCGTCAGCAAGCATGGCCTGAAGCCTTACCGCTTCGACGAAGTCGTCGCCTGGCCGTTCGGCGACTACGTGTTCAACACCACCTGGGACGTGATGTCCAACCTCACCAAATCACGCCAGCACGGCTTTCATGACGTGGTCGACAGCGAGGAGATGTTCGTCGACCTGCTCACGCGCTTCCGGGAAGCGCGCATCGTGCCGTGAATGCGCCGGCCAACGCCTTCATGCAAGTGCCGAGATTACGCTTCCCTGAACGGATTCTCGATGCGCACGCCGGCGATGGCGGCGCCGTGTTGCATGTCTTCGGTGAGTAATCGCTGGCAGCCGCTCGTTGCAGCCGCCTGTACGATCAGTGCGTCGTAGAACGATAGGCCGTGCAGCACATGCAGATCGAGCGCTCCCGCGATCAGGTCGGGTGAGGTCGGCACGATTTCAAAGCGCCGGTAGAAGTTCAGGCGCTCGCGCACCAGCGCGTGCGGGAGACGCAACTTGCGCAAGGCGACGTTGACGTATTCCTGCATTATTTGGGTGGAAAGTACGGCAGTGCCGGCCGCACGCGAGGCTGTGATCAGATCGATGGCGCGTCGCTGTCTGGCGGCATGGTCAGCGGCATCCGCGTAGACCAGGATGTTGGTATCGAGCAGGCTACGCACGGCGATTGGCTTCCTCGCGGTCGAATGTCCAGCCGTCCAGCCGCCCCGGTGTATTGAGTGCGGACTGCTCGAAGGCCTGCAATTCCGATTCCGTTTGCGCGCTGCCGGCCAATTGCTCCAGATAGTCGCGCACGGCCTGGTTCAGGCTTTTGCCCATGGCCAAAGCGGCCTTTCTGGCTTGTTCGGCGATGCGCTCATCAACGGATAATGTGATGTTCATAATCGATTCCGCAGTTTAAGTGCGCACACATTATGCGTGAATTACGCTTTGCTTGCTCGAAGAAGATGGGAGCGCGCGGGGGATTGGCCTGCGCAGACTTGTGCGGCGACCGCCCGCCCCTTGCCACAGGTGCGCTCAACTATTCCCATCATGTGCTCAGTGGCATTGCAGGGCGGGTATCGCGGTGGGTTTTGAGCACTTGAGCAGGTTGGCAAACATTCAATACGGGCTTGCGGATCCGGGGCGAAGAAGAACGCCATCGAATTCATGGCCGACAAGGCACCGCTGTGGGATGCGCTGGTTAGCAAGCATGACCTGAAGCCTTGCCGCTTCGACGAAGTCGTCGCCTGGCCCTTCGGCGACTACGTGTTCAACACCACCTGGGATGTGATGTCCAACCTGACCAAATCACGCCAGCACGGCTTTCATGACGTGGTCGACAGCGAGGAGATGTTCGTCGATCTGCTCACGCGCTTCCGGGAAGCGCGCATCGTGCCGTGAATCCGCAGGCCAGCGCCGTGACGCACGCGGCGGGGCCAGCCAATCCGGAATGGCTTTTCAATGCGTGCGCCGGCGAAGGCGGAGCCGTGTTGCATGTCTTCGGTTGATAGCATCCGCCATTTCCCGGGCGGCCCTCCGAATCCTGAATCGGGAAGCCTTTGCCTCAATAATCGCCCCATCGTGCATGAATCGCCGCCAGCGCGGCGAGCGCCGCGGTTTCGGTACGCATGACGCGCGGTCCGAGCAGAACGGGTTGGAACCCGACGGATTGCGCCAAACGTTCTTCAGTGTCCGAAAGGCCGGCTTCCGGGCCGATCAGCAAGGTCACTGGCGTTCCAATCGCCGGAGGCGGCAGGCTGGAAAACCGCGTTGCATGCACAGGCGAGAGCATGAGTTTCAGTCCTTCCTTGTCCCGCATGCCGGCCAGCCAGTGATCGATCGGGCTCACGGGCGCGATGTCGGGAATGCGGTTGCGGCCGCATTGCTCGCAGGCGGCTTGCGCGATGGCGCGCCAGTGTTCCAGGCGCTTGGCGGCGCGTTCGGGGGGGAGGCGCAGCACCGAACGCGACGCCGCCAGCGGCACGATCGCGCTGGCACCAAGTTCGACCGCCTTTTCCACCACCCAGTCCATCTTGTCGCCGCCGGCCAGGCTTTGCGCGATGGTCACCGGGTAGGTCGCTTCGGCCTCGCGCTGGCGGAATTCCAGCACCTCGACTTCCACCCCGCGCCTGGTCACGGCGGCCAGGCGCGCGCGGTATTCGCCGCCCAGGCCGTTCAAGAGCGTTACTTCGTCGCCGCAGGCCAAGCGCAGCACGTCGCGCGCGTGGTGGGCGGCTTTGTCAGGCAGCATCAGCACGTGCCCGAGGTCGATGTTCCCGGGGCAATACAGGCGCGGGATCATGATGCCGCGCCGCGCAGCGGGGTCTGCATGGGGCCGAGGCTCCGGGTCGATGGGCAGAGGGTTTCAGGGGAGGGCGCCGGATTTTGCGTCGCGTCATGCGCGGCGGGTGCTTTACCCTGACAGCGTATAATTATAGGTTCTCCGCCTGCACTTTCTTCGCCGGCCGTCATGCGTCGCGGGGGAATCGCAGGGCTTCAATGTCGCCCCGTCCGCCCCGCCATTCCCGAAACCCTCCGCCCATGACCTCCCCCGTTTCCGCAGCGACCCTGGCCAACGCCATCCGTGCATTGAGCATGGATGCCGTGCAGCAGGCCAATTCCGGCCATCCCGGCATGCCGATGGGCATGGCCGACATCGCCGTCGGTCTGTGGAACCGCCACCTGCGCCACAACCCCGCCAATCCGCGCTGGTCGGATCGCGACCGGTTCGTGGTGTCCAACGGCCACGGGTCCATGCTGCTGTATGCGCTTTTGCACCTGACAGGCTACGACCTGCCGATCGAGGAAATCCGGAAGTTCCGCCAGTTGCACTCCAGGACCCCGGGCCACCCCGAGTACGGCATGACGCCCGGCGTGGAAACCACCACCGGCCCGCTCGGCCAGGGCATCACCAACGCGGTGGGCATGGCGCTGGCCGAGGAACTGATGGCCGGCACCTTCAACCGGCCCGGTCACGACATCGTCAACCACCATACCTATGTGTTCCTGGGCGATGGCTGCCTGATGGAAGGCATTTCCCACGAAGCCGCTTCGCTGGCCGGCACCTGGGGCCTGTCGAAGCTGATCGCGCTGTACGACGACAACGGCATTTCCATCGACGGCAAGACCGCCGGCTGGTTCACCGATGACACGCCCGGGCGCTTCGCGGCCTACGGCTGGCATGTAATCCCGAATGTCGACGGCCACGACGCCGACGCGGTGGACGCGGCGATCGCGGCCGCCAAGGCGGAAATCAAGCGCCCGACACTGATCTGCTGCAAGACCGTCATCGGCAAGGGCGCGCCGACCCGCGCCGGCACGGCCAAGGCCCACGGCGAGGCGCTCGGCAAGGATGAGATCGCCGCCACCCGCGCCGCGCTGGGCTGGCCTCATGAGCCCTTCGTGATCCCGCCCGAGGTGTACGCCGGCTGGAACGCGCGTGAATGCGGCGCCTTGCTGGAAAAAGCCTGGAACGACAAGTTCGACGCCTATGCCAGGGCCTATCCGGACCTCGCCGGCGAATTCTGCCGGCGCATGTCAGGCGACCTGCCCGCCCACTGGAATGCGACCGTGGCCGCCCTGATCGAGAGCGTCAACGGCAAGGCCGAGACCGTGGCCACCCGCAAGGCCTCGCAGGGCGCGATTGCCGGCATTGCGCCGGTGCTGCCCGAACTCGTCGGCGGTTCGGCCGACCTGATGGGCAGTGTGTTCACCAACTGGCCCGGCAGCCAGGTGGTCGCGCGCGGGGCGGATGGCAGGCTCACCGGCAACATCGTCAATTTCGGGGTGCGCGAGTTCGCCATGGCGGCCATCACCAACGGCATGAGCCTGCACGGCGGCTTCATCCCGGAAACCGGCACCTTCCTCACCTTCGCGGACTATTCGCGCAACGCCCTGCGCATGGCCGCGCTGATGAAACTGCGCAACATTTTCGTCTTCACCCACGACTCCATCGGCGTGGGCGAGGACGGCCCGACGCACCAGCCCGTCGAGCATGTCTCGAGCCTGCGCCTGATTCCCGGCCTACACGTGTGGCGCCCCTGCGACACGGTCGAGTCGGCCGTGGCCTGGACCCAGGCGGTGGCGCGGCGCGACGGCCCGGCCTGCCTGGTCTTCACCCGGCAGAATGCGCAGTTCCAGGCGCGCCCGGCCACCGCCATCGCCGATATCGCGCGCGGCGGCTATGTGCTGGCCGACGCCGACCGGCCCGCCGCCGTCATCATCGCCACCGGCTCCGAAGTCGAACTCGCCACCCGGGCACGCGAACTGCTCTCCGCCGCAGGCGTGCAGGTACGCGTGGTGTCCATGCCCTGCACCCAGGTGTTCGATGCCCAGGACGCGGCCTACCGCGAGGCGGTGCTGCCGCGCGGCGTGCCGCGCGTGGCGGTGGAGGCCGGCGTCACCGATTTCTGGTGGAAGTACGTGGGGCTCGAAGGCAAGGTGATCGGCATCGACCGCTTCGGCGAATCGGCCCCGTTCAAGGATTTGTACAAGCACTTCGGGTTCACCGCCGAGCGGGTCGCCGAAGCCGTCAGGACTGTTTTGAACTGAGCAAAAGGGAGATTGGAATGACGATCAAGCTGGGCATCAACGGATTCGGCCGCATCGGCCGCATGGTGTTTCGCGCCGCCACGCAGAATTTCAAGGACATCGAAATCGTCGGCATCAATGACCTGCTCGAGCCCGACTACCTCGCCTACATGCTCAAGTACGACTCGGTGCACGGCCGCTTCAAGGGCGAGATCGGCGTGGATGGCAACACGCTCGTCGTCGACGGCAGGCGCATCCGCCTGACGGCGGTCAAGGATCCGGCCGAACTCAGGTGGGGCGAGGTCGGCGCCGATGTCGTCATCGAATCGACCGGGCTGTTCCTCACCAAGGACACCGCGCAAAAGCATGTCGACGCGGGGGCGAAAAAGGTCATCATGTCGGCCCCGTCCAAGGACGACACGCCGATGTTCGTCTTCGGGGTCAACGACCGGACCTACGCCGGCCAGGCCATCATCTCCAACGCGTCCTGCACCACCAACTGCCTGGCGCCGGTGGCCAAGGTGCTCAACGACAAGTGGGGCATCAAGCGCGGCCTGATGACCACCGTGCATGCCGCCACCGCGACGCAAAAGACCGTCGACGGCCCTTCCAACAAGGACTGGCGCGGCGGGCGCGGCATCCTCGAGAACATCATTCCCTCATCGACCGGCGCGGCCAAGGCGGTGGGCGTGGTCATTCCCGAGCTCAACAAGAAGCTCACAGGCATGTCGTTCCGCGTGCCGACCTCGGACGTCTCGGTTGTCGACCTCACCTGCGAACTGACCAGCCCGGCCACCTATGCCGAAATCTGCGCCGAGATGAAAGCGCAAAGCCAGGGCGCCCTGAAGGGCGTGCTCGGCTACACCGAAGACAAGGTGGTCGCCACCGACTTCCGTGGCGAGCCCTGCACGTCGGTGTTCGACGCCGAAGCCGGCATCGCGCTCGACAGCACTTTCGTCAAGATCGTGGCGTGGTACGACAACGAGTGGGGTTACTCCAACAAGTGCCTCGAGATGGCGCGCGTGGTCGCCCGGTAGATCAACCTTCGCCCGAGTCCAAGCCCGTGAAATTCCTCCGACTGCAGGACCTCGACCTCAAAGGCAGGCGCGTGTTCATCCGCGCCGATCTCAACGTGCCGCAGGACGACGCCGGCCGCATCACCGACGACACGCGCATCCGCGCCTCGCTGCCCGGCATACGCTGCGCCCTCGACGCCGGCGCCGCCGTGATGGTGACCTCCCACCTGGGCCGCCCCACCGAGGGCGAGGTCAGGCCGGAGGATTCGCTGGCGCCCGTCGCCAAGCGCCTGGGCGAACTGCTGGGGCGCGATGTGCCGCTCAAGTCCGGCTGGGTCGATGGCGTCGA
>CANGUJ010000048.1 GCA_947456845.1 Burkholderiales bacterium
CTTGCCTTCCAGCTCAGCCTCGGCGGCCTTGTCCATTTCCAGCGCGTCGAGGTATTTCAGGAACAGGAGCCACGAGGACTGCTCGGTGTAGTCCAGTTCACTGGTGCAGCCGGCATCCTTGTGCAGGATGTCGTCGATGTTCTTAAAAGTATGCTCAAACAATGCCATGCCCCCAATTTCCGGCGGGGACGCGCCGCTTTTCGCGGCGCCCCACACGCGGTTACGAACCGGGCCTGGTATACAGGTGCAGCACCCGAGAACGAATCCAATTCCGGTCGATGGTATCAGACCATGTCAGTGCATCTTTGATCTACGGGGTTAGGCTTCGTCCACCAGTCAACTCATGCCCTTGGGGGTACGATTGGGGGTATGTAAACGATGAAATTTATAAAATCACCTAATATTCATATAGTTACATCATTTTTCGGTAGAAGTACCACCAAGAACACGTTTCAGGCAGTATCAGGAAGTCTCACAAAACCCGCTCTTCCCTCTAGGACAGCGGGTTTTTTGTTGCCTGATGTGCCGCCAATGAAAACGCCGATGGCCGCCATCGCCGAGCATACCGGGAACAGTTTAGGGGCCGCGGCTCGAGATCGGTTCTTGAGTCGCCCGACCCGATGCGTCCCAGGCCGGGCTGTCGCATCGCTTGATCCGCTTTGCCCGACAGACGCTTGCCGAAGTGCCGTCGGCGGACCTATTCTCCGGCTCCAATCTTGGAGGTGCGGAAAACCGTGTCGGAAATCCTGATCTACGGCGCGGCGGGATACACCGGCCGGCTTTGCGCCGAGGAGTTCGTCAGGGTCGGGCTGCGCCCCGTCGTCGCCGGGCGCTCGGAATCGGTGCGGGCGCTGGCCGCGCGCCTCGGACTCGAGTCGGCGATATTCGACTTGAAGGACCCGCGCGCAATCGCGCGGCAGTTGGACGGGATACGCCTAACATTGAACCTCTCCGGTCAGTTTCTCACGACCCAGAACCTGCTTATCGAAGCCTGCCTGGCTTCCGGCACCCACTACGTCGACCTCGCCGGCGAGGTAGAGGACACGTTCAACGCGTTTACCTTCGACCAACGGGCTCGACGCGCAAACATAATGATCATGCCAGGCGCCGGCTTCAATGTCGCGCCTTCCGATATCGTGGCGGGTCTCGCGAAGCAGAAGTTGCCGGATGCGGTCGAACTAGTGATCGCCCTGGCCACCGACGGAGGGGTATCGCGCGGCACCCTCAAGGGGATGCTGTCGCACATCGAGCGACCAGGGCATCGACGAGTCGACGGCGCCCTGGTCGCGGCCCGACCGGCCGAAAGCGAACTGGACTTCGAGGTCGCAGGCCGGACCTTCCGCGCGGTCTACGACCCATGGCTAGGCGACCTTTTTACCGCGGGCGTTTCGACCGGCATTGCCAACATTTCGACCTACTCGGTGCTTCCGGATCTCGCAGTTGCAATGATGAAGGGCCGGCTGCTTTGGCTGCGTGGTCTGATCCTCAATTACCTGCTGCCACTTTTTCCAGAGGGTTCCTCCGCGCGCCAGCTGCGCGACGGCAGGACCTACGTTCTGGCACTCGCATCCAACGGCAAGGCCCGGGAACGGGTCGCGTTGACGGGGCCGGAAGCCTACCGATTCACCGTGCTCTGCCTGCGTGAGATCACGCGTGCGGTGCTGGCGGGACGGTGGTCCCCGGGTTTCCAGACTCCCGCCCTCTACGGGCGGGAACTGCTAGACCGAATGGAGGACGTGAAATGGGACTGAGAAGAGCAGGCGCGGCAAGTGCTTGTCGGCCGAGGCGTGAGAAATGTTCCACACCAGCCCGAAACCGATACTGGGACGGGGCGCGGATCCTGCGCGGGCGCGCCGCGCCCTTCCTGCGCACGATGGGCAATCCGCTGCAGGTGACGGCGCCCTTCAAGCGAATGAACTCCACATGCTGCACCACCTCCGCACCGAACACTTGGTCGATGCGGCCACCAGCACGGCCACCGCAACTATCGCCGGCGCCAAAGCAGCGATTCGCATCGTCTTCGTTCTCCGTTAGGGTTGCTTCGCCCTCGCCTGCATGCGCCGGCGGGTCTGTCGGGAACACCCGGCGCGCCGCGGATGCGACGAGCGCGGGATGACACTGGGCCTGCGGTTTTTTTTCAGGCAGCGGTGCTGCATTGATCCTGATCAAACCGCTGCGGCGGCGCAAGACTAGAGTCACCGCATCGACCCCATGTGCGTCCCTTCAAACCCGTAAATCCCCAGCCTCCATGCTCAGCCTGCACGTTCGTGACGTACTCGACCGCGCCACCTTGCTGACCGGACCACCCGGCATGTCGGTGTTTGATGCGGCAAGCCTTATGCAGGCCAACGGCAGCGGCGCGGTCCTTGTCATCGATGCTGCGCGGCTGGTGGGCATCCTCACCGAGCGCGATATCGTCTTTCGCGTGGTCGCGCGCGACCTCGATAGCCACGCAACCGCGGTGGCCCGGGTCATGACGCCCTCCCCCATGACCATCGGACCAGATCGGACCTTCGGGCATGCCCTCATGCTCATGCAGAAGAACGGCTTCCGCCACCTGCCGGTGCTCGAAGACGACCGTCTGCTCGGCCTGGTGTCGGCGCGCAATGCACTGGACCCCGACCTTGAGGAATTCGTCGCGGAGAGGGTGCGCCGCGAGCAGTACGGCAGGGAAGGCGCCTGAGTCGGCCGGGGAGGCGCGCGACTACCCGCGCCAGATGAATGCGGCCATGCGTCCGCTCGTGCCGCGGTCGCGCCGATGGGAAAACCAGCGCGGCTCGCTGACGGTGCAATACCCGCCTCCGTGGACGGCCGTCACGCCGAGTCCGGCCAGGCGCTGACGCGCCAGGGTGTAGAGGTCGCAAAGCCATTTACCGGGTCGCCCCGGGTAGGGCGAGAACGCCAGCCCGGCCTGCGCGTCGAAGGCGAGAAACGCCTGCAAGACATCGTCGCCGACTTCAAAATTGCGCGGGCCGATCGTCGGCCCCAGCCATGCCATAAGCCGGCCGGGCGGCGTCCCCATCGCCCTGACCGTGGCCTCTATCACGCCCGACGACAGGCCGCGCCAGCCGGCGTGGGCGGCCGCCACGGCGCCGCCATCGCGGTCGCACAGGAGCACGGGCATGCAATCGGCCACCAACACGGCGCAAACGACAGCGCGATGCGCGGTCCATGACGCGTCGGCTTCCGGTTCGCCGGCCGCCGCAGCCGCCTGCACCACGCCGGCGCCGTGGACCTGACGCAGCCAGGCAGGCTCGGCCGGCAGCGCCTCGCGCAGGATGGCGCGATTGCGCAGGACGTCCCGGATATCGTCCCCGCTGCGCAGGCCCAGGTTCATGCTGTCGAAGGGTGCGCGGCTGACGCCGCCCGCCCGCGTGGTCACGAAGGCACGCACGCCGGCCGGGGCCTGCCAGTCCGGAATGACCCATTCGGGGTGCGGCGCCTTCATGCGCGGTCCAGTCCGTCCAGCAGCGCCTGCAGGTCCTGCGGCAGCGGAGCTTCCCATGCCATGGCACGCCCGCTGACCGGATGCGTGATGCCGAGGCGCCGTGCATGCAGGGCTTGCCGGCCGAACCAACCGCGCCAGGGCAATCGCCCGTATACCTGATCGCCGACGATCGCGTGGCCGATATGCTGCAGGTGCACGCGGATCTGGTGCGTGCGACCGGTCTCGAGGCGGCATTCCAGCAGGGTCGCGGTATGCCCCTCGCGCGCGTAGTGCGCCACCGGGTTGAAATGCGTGACGGCTGCCTTGGCGCCGCTGGCGGCATCCGGCAGGACAGCCATGCGTGTGCGCTGGGAGGGATGGCGGCCGAGCGCGGCGTCCACCATTCCCGCCTGGCCGACCGCGCCGCCCACCAGCGCCAAGTACTCCCGCCTGACTGCGCGCGCCTGCATCTGCCGCACCAGGACGGTTTGCGCCTCGAGCGTCTTGGCCACCACCAAGAGCCCGCTGGTGTCCTTGTCAAGTCGGTGCACGATTCCGGCGCGTGGTACATCCGCCAGCTGCGGGGCATGGTGCAGAAGCGCGTTCAGCAGGGTGCCGCTCCAGTTGCCGGCCGCCGGATGCGCGACCAGCCCGGCAGGCTTGTCGATGACGATGATCGCCTCGTCTTCGTGTACGACGGCGAGCGCGATGTCCTCCGCCGCGTGCGCGGCGGCGTCGTCAGCCGGCTGCGGTGCGACGGCGACCGCCTCGCCGCCCTTCAGCTTGTGCCGGACCGACACGGTGCGCTGGTCGACCGTGACATGCCCCGCCTCTATCCAATCCTGGATGCGGCTGCGCGAGAACTGCGGCAACAGGCGCGCGAGACCCTGGTCCAGGCGCATGCCCAGCGCGTCCATCGGCACCGCCAGGCGGATTGGCGCGTCGCCCGTGGCCGCTCCGCTATAATCCGCATGTTGTTTCTCATTGGTCCTGCGCATGGCATGCAATCCTAGCCTACATTCGCGCGCGCTCGCGCTGATTCTCGCGATCGGCGTCGTTTTCGGCCTCGCCGGCTGCGGCAGCACGCCCACCAACGACGAGACCGCCGGCTGGTCCGCCCAGAAGATCTACACGGAAGCGCGCGAGGAAATGCGCGCCGGCGGTTGGGACAAGGCGATCAAGCTGCTCGAGTCGCTGGAATCCAAGTACCCCTTCGGCCGCTATGCCCAGCAGGCGCAGATGGATATCGCCTACTCGTACTGGAAAAACAACGACATCGCATCCGCCGTCGCCGCCTGCGACCGTTTCATCAAGCTTTACCCGAACCACGAGAACCTCGACTACATCTACTACCTGCGCGGGCTCGCCCTTTTCAATGAGGACCTCGGCCTGCTGGGCAAGGTATCGCGCCAGGACCCGACCGAGCGCGACAGCCGCGGCCTGCGCGAGTCCTTCGATACGCTCAAGACCCTGGTCACCCGTTTTCCGGACAGCAAGTACGCCGAGGATTCCCGGCTGCGCCTCAAGTACCTCGTCAACGCGCTCGCCCAGTATGAAGTCCATGTCGCGGGCTATTACATGCGACGCGGCGCCTTCCTGGCCGCGGCCAATCGCGCGCAGTACATGATCACCACCTATCCGAATGCCCCTGCGCAGGAGGAGGCCCTGTACATCCTGGTGGCCGCCTATGACGCCATGGGCATGACCGACCTGCGCGACGGCGCCAGGCGGGTGCTGGAGCGCACCTATCCGGAAGGCCGGCTTGCGCGCAACAAGGGGCAGAAATCGAAAGACCCCTGGTGGAAACTCTGGTAGCGCGGACCGCCGGCCCCGGCGGCCGGCGGTTGAACCAAGGGTAGACTGGAAAGCTGGTCCCTGACTACCGGCTTTTGTCTTTCAGACCTTGATGTTTTCGTCGCGGATGTACTGGGCGACGATCTCGTCCATGGTCTTGTCTGCGCTAAATCCCATCCCGTTGGCGCGCGGCGTGTCGAGTTTTGCGGCCCAGGTCTTGACGATGGCCTGAATGCGCTCGTCCTTGACGTAGCGGACCCGCTTGGCCGCGGCTTCGCCGCCGAGGCGCCGCAGCGAGTCGACCATCTCGCCCACGCTCACCACGATGCCCGGCAGGCTGACGGCGCGCAGTTCCCCGAACGCCTCGCTAGGCAGTTCGTAGGCGCGCACGAGGTTGGCCACCACCTTCGCCGGCGAGCACATCCACATCAGCGTCTCCGGCGGCACCGGGCAGTCATAGTCGACGCCGTTGAGCGGTTCGCGGATGACCGCACTGGCGAAGGAGGAAGCCGCCGCATTGGCCTTGCCGGGCCGCACCGATACGGTGGGAATGCGCACCGCGCGGCCATCGATGAAGCCCTTGCGGTTGTAGTCCGCGGTCAGCCATTCCCCGATCAGCTTTTGCACACCATAGGACGCCTGCGGCGTCGGCGTGGTCGCGTCGGTGATCACGTCGGGCAACGGCGTGCCGAACACGGCGATGGAACTGGAGAACAAGAGCCGCGGGCGATTGCCCGCCAGTCGGCAGGCTTCCAGCACGACCCGGTAGCCGTCCAGGTTGACACGCATGCCCAGCTCGAAATCGGATTCCGCCTGGCCGCTCACCACCGCCGCCAGGTGGAACACGCCATCGGTGTCGGCGCCGAGCGCGCCGGCCACCGCGGCCGGGTCGCTGACCTCCCCCTTGACGAAGCGGACGCGCGCGTCCTTCACGCCGTTGGGCGGCTCGGCAATGTCCATGAGCGTGATGCGGCTGATCGCCTTGCGCTCCGCCTTGGCGTTCACGGTATCGCCCTGCGCGAGCAAGGCGCGGGCCACCCGCTGGCCCAGAGAGCGGCCGCCACCGGTAATGAGTATGTTCACAGATCCCTCCAGATTGACCGTCGTTTAGTCGTCGCTTGCGCTCGTGGCCGCGATTGTAGGGGAACTGTCCGTGCCTTCGCCGGCAAGGAATGCCTGCGCCGCGGCGCGCTCCCGGGTGCGCCGCATCGGCGGCAAGGCCTGCCACAGCCGCCGGCCGTAGGGCTTGTCGGTCAGGCGCGTGTCGCAGATCACCAGCACTCCCTGATCGTTCTCGTCGCGGATCAGGCGCCCGGCGCCCTGCTTGAGCGTGATGGCCGCGCGCGGCAGCTGGTACTCCATGAACGCGTTCCGGCCCTGGCGCTTCATTTCGTCGATGCGCGCCGACAGCACCGGATCATCCGGCGGGGCGAAGGGCAGCTTGTCGATGACGACCAGCTTGAGCGCGTCGCCCTTGACGTCGACGCCCTCCCAGAACGACTGGCTGGCCACCAGGATGGCGTTGCCGAGCTTGCGAAAACGGTCCAGCAATTCGGTGCGCGACCCCTGGCCCTGCAACAGCAGCGGCAATTCCAGGCCATGGCGCGGCAGCAGTTCGGCCAGCAGTTCATGGGCGCGATTCATCCCGCGCAGCGTGGTGAAGAGCATGAACGTCCCGGCCGGGCCGCTCCGGTTGGCCGCCTCGATCAGCGGCAGGGCCTCCTCCACCACGCGGCCATTGAACTCCGGCGCCGTCGGCTCCGGCATGTTGCGCGGCACATAAAGGAGCGCCTGGCGCGCATAGTCGAACGGGCTGGGCCAGACTTGCGCCCGGGTCGACGCCACCTTGTCCAGACCCAATTCGCCCAGATAGAGGGAGAAGTCGTTCTTCACCGCCAGCGTCGCCGAGGTGAAGATCCAGGCGCGCTTCTCGGACTCGACCTGTCCGCGAAACAGTGGCGCGATCGACATGGGCGTCAGATGCAGCTGGAAGCTGTGGCCGAACACCTCCACCCAGCGCACCGGGGCGCTGTCTTGCCCCTGCGCTTCGCCCTGGCCTTCGGGCGCGCGTTGCCCGCACCACCGATCCACCAGGACCGCCAGTTCCTGCGCACGCCGCCACAGCGCCTCCAGCCCCTCGGCGCGCGCCGCGTTGGCCTCGAGAACCCGACCCATGTCGAGAAACCGGGCGAGCATGCGTGCCATGGCATCATCGAGTGGCTCGCGCCGCGCCAGCTGGGCGTAGGCGACGCGCACCGGGTTCTCCGGCAGCGCGATGCGCACGTCGCGTACCGCATTTTCGAGCGCACGCGTCAAGTCCGCCCAGTCGGCCGCATCGCGCGCGCCCGCATGGCCTTCGGAAAGCGCGTCGCGCGCCAGGTCCATCAGCATGGCGCTGCCGACGGTCTGACCGAAGAACATGCGCGCGGTCTCCGGCAACTGGTGCGCCTCGTCGAGAATCACCGTGTTGCAGGCCGGCAGCAGTTCGGCCATGCCCTCGTCCTTGAGCACGACATCGGCGAAAAACAGGTGATGGTTCACCACGACCACATCGGCCTCGAGCGCGTCGCGCCGGGCCGCCAGGACGTAGCAGTCCTTGTGGTGCGGGCATTCCTGGCCGAGGCAGTTCTCGCGGGTGGAGGTGACCTGGCTCCAGACGGTCGCGCTCTCCGGAATGCCGGCGAATTCCGCGCGGTCGCCGGAGGGCGTGGTCTTGTGGGTACTGCCGATCATGCGCAAGTAGCGCACGTCCTCCCTGGACTGCAGCCGGCCATCCGCCACCGCCCGCTCAAGATGGTAGTGGCAGACATAGTTGGATCGCCCCTTGAGGAGCGCCACCGTCACCGGCGCCCTGAGCGCGCGGCGCACCGCCGGGATGTCGCGGTGAAACAACTGGTCCTGCAGGTTCTTGGTGCCGGTGGAGACGATCACCTTGCCGCCGGCCAGGAGCGCAGGCACGAGATAGGCCACGGTCTTGCCGGTGCCGGTGCCGGCTTCGAGCACGGCGACGCTCTCGCCTTCGATGGCGGCGAGGATGGCCTGGGCCATTTCGACCTGCTGCGGACGATGGCGAAAGCCGGGAATGGCCTCGGCAAGCGGTCCCGCGGCGCCCAGCAGGGCATTCAGGTCGATGTCAGGCAAGGTAGCGTGCGGCCCGGGCCGCCAGGGGCGAAGACGCGCATTTCAGCACGGCGCTAGGCGCGAACAGGCAGTTCCTGCAATCCATGAATGCCTCCCGCGGGGCGATTCCTACCGGCCCGGCCAGTTCGGCGCACGCTTTTCGATGAACGACGCCCGCCCTTCCTTCGCGTCCTCGGTAAGCGCCAGGGTCATGATCTGCGACTCGAGGAAGGAAATCGCCTGTTCGAAGGTCATGTCCGCGGCTGCGCGCATCATGGCCTTGCCCTTGCGGATGGCCGTCGGCGACTTGCCGACCACCCGCTCGATCAGCCAGTCGGTCCGCGCGTCGAGCTCCCAGCCGGGCACGACATAGTTGACCAGCCCGATGCGCTCGGCGCGCTGCGCGTCGACGGGCTCGCCGGTGATGCACATTTCCGCCAGGGAACGCGCGCCGACCAGATACTGCACCACCGACAGCACCTGCGCCGGAAACAGGCCGATCTTGACCTCCGGCAGGCCGAACGTGGCATGGTCCGCGGCGACGGCCATGTCGCACATGCCCATCAATCCCATGCCTCCCGCCAGGCAGTGGCCGTTCACCCGCGCGATCAGCGGCGTGGTGCAGGACCAGGCATGCCGCAGCAGGTCGGCGTAATCGAGGTGCGGGACCGCGGGGTCGTACTGGAAGGCGCCGGAGCCCCGGGCGAGATCCGCGCCGGCGCAAAACGCCTTGCTCCCCGCGCCCGTCAGCACGATCACGCGGATGTCCGGCTCCGCGTTCGCGCGCTCGATGCCCGCCCGGATCCCGGCAAAAACGGCAGGGTTCATGGCGTTGCGGCGTTCCTCGCGGTTGATGGTGAGCCACAGCGCGTGGCCGCGCTTCTCGGTCAGCAGGTCTTCGCCCGCGGTGTGTTCGCTCATGTGCCTGTCTCCGGTGGTCGGTTTCTCATGCCTTCATGCGCCGGCAAGAAAGCGTATTTTGCGCGCGCGCGGCAATTTGCGGATCGCGTGCTCGGCCTTGAGGGCGGCCGACTTGTCGGCGAACGCGCGCGTGCCGATCAGCCGCACCGGCGGGTTGGCGCGGGTGTATCTCGCGCCCTTGCCCGCCGCGTGCTGGGCGTAGCGCCGCTCGATGTCGCTGGTGATGCCGGCATAGTAGGCGCCATTGCGGCACTCGATCAGGTACAGGTGCCATGGGCCGGCGGCCGGCGCGTCGGCGCGGGCATGGCCAGGGGGAGCGCGTCGCCGATCCACCGGCATCCCCGCTAACCGGGATCCCGCACGGCCAGTTGCGCGAGACGGTCGTGCACCCGCAGGTCGATTTCGATGCCCTGCTGCCGCGCCAGTTCGCGCGCACGGCGGGCGCGCTCGCCGGGCAGGCGTATCTCGGCCGTTCCCGGCTGGCGCGGCGCCGCCTTGACGCGCGCGAGCATGTCCGCGAGGTCACGCTTGAAGTCTTCGAGCGGCAGCAGCAGGTCGGGGCGCATCGCGATCACCAGGTAGCCGTAGTCCTTCGCCGCGTTCATTCCGGAGCCCGCCAGGACGCCCAGCGCCTGCATGGCAAGCCCGATGGCGAACCCCTTGTGGCCGCCGAACGGCAGCAGCGCGCCCTGTCTGGCTGCCGCGGGATCGGTGGTCGGATGGCCCGCGGGGTCGAGCGCCACGCCGGCCGGCAACGGCAAACCGAGCATGTTGTGGAAATCCAGTTCGGTCCCGGGAAAGGCGGCGGTCGATACGTCGATCACCAGCGGGTCGCCATCGGACGGAAAACCGAAGGCGATCGGGTTGGTGCCATACGCGGGCCCGGCGGCGCCCGGCGGCGCAACCAGGCTGGCCGAACCCACCGTGTGCATGCCGACCAGGTCCGCGCGCGCGATGCGCTCGACGTAGTAGGCGCTGCGCCCGCTCATCCAGCTGTTGGTGACCCCGACCAGGGCGAAACCGTGCTCGCGGGCCTTGGCGATGGCGACATCGGTCGCATGGTCCATGGCCAGCATCCCGGAATGGTTGCCGCCGTCGATGAGCGCGGACACCGGCGTGGCGCGAATCTCGCGCATCGGCACGACCGGCTGCCGGCGCTTCGGACTGTCTGCGATCTGCAGGATTTTCGGCAGGCCGGAATACTCGTAGCCGCAAAGCGCGGCGTCGATCATGTGGTCGGCCAGGATGCGGGCCTGCGGCTCCGCATAGCCGATGCCGCGCAGCGCCCCCACCGCCAGGCGCTGCGCCTGCGCGACCCCCAGCCGGATGCGCGCGGGCGCGGCAATGCTCATGGCAAGGGCGTGCGGCCCTGCGCCAGCAGACGCTCGGCCACCCGGTCATCCACCGTCACCGGCATGGTGAGGATGAGCGCGCCGTACGACTTCCCGTGCGGGTCGAGCGAGAGGGAGCGCGTGACTCCGCCCCCGAGGGAATTCTCGAGCACGAAATTGAGCGCCTCGACCTTCGGCAGTGCGTAGCGCGCGATGGGGCCCCTTGCGAGCGCGCCGAAATGGCTGCGTAGCGCTTCGACCGTGATCTGCTCGACCAGGATCGGGTAATCCTCGGCGCGATACGCGATCAGACCGATGTTGCAGGTATCGCCCTTGTCGCCGGCGCGCGCGTGCGCGATTTCCCGCAGGTAGAAGCGTTTCATGCGGGCACCTCGTGCATCACGACCTGTGCCTTGACGGCGCTGCGCGGGATCAGGACGGAATAGATCGCCAGGACCTCCCGCACGCCGGTGCGCGGCAGCGAAGACATGGCCGGTCCCTTGCCCACGAGGGTTTCGACCTCCCCGGCCAGCCTGGCGGCGTCGCGCCTTTCCCTGGCGCGGCCGGCGAAACGCAAGCGCACCTCGTAAGGCTCGTGCGGGGTCGGCAGGGAGGCGCCGCCGTGCAGGGAGTTCATGCCGATGTAGTCGACCCGCAGTTCCTCGAGGGTGATGCCGCCTATCGCGAGGCGCTCGCGGACCACCTGCTCGGCCAGGCGCGCCCGGTTCAGGCAACCGAGGCCCGCATAGGTGATTTCAGCCTCGCCGATCCAGCCCTCCTTGATGCCGACCGACACCTTCAGCCGGTCGGGGCGCGGCCGCCCGCGCCCGCCGCTGATGCGCACCCGGTCCGGCCCCGCCTCGCGCAACTCCACCCCGGTGAAGTCGACCACCACGTCCGGCGTGATGTAGTTGGCCGGATCGTGGATCTCGTAGAGCATCTGCTCGGTGCAGATGGCGCGGTTGATCACCCCGCCCGTGCCCTCCACCTTGGCCACCACGCCGCCGCCGTCCGCCGTCATCTCGAGATACGGATAGCCGAGATTGCCCAGGTCGGGCACGTCCTTGTAGCCGGGATCGGCGAAAAACCCTCCGGACACGTTGGCACCACATTCGACCATGTCGGCGCAGACCTGGCCTTGTCCGAGCAGATTCCAGTCGGCTTGGCTCCAGCCGAACTCGTGGATCATCGGCGCCAGGAACAGGGAGCAGTCCGCCACCCGGCCGGTGAGCACGATGTCGGCGCCCCGCGCCAGCGCGTCCACGATGTTGTCGGCGCCCAGGTAGGCGTTGGCGGACACCACCTCGCCCGCGAGCGATGCGAGCGGCAGGCCGGTTTCCATGATCGGCAGGGTCGCGGCGTTGGCCCGGCAGTAATCCAGCACGTCGTCGCCGAGGATGGCGGCGACCCTGGCCGGCCCGAGCCGCATGTCGCGCACGATGTCGGCCGCCTTGAGCGCGGCCGCCGCCGGGTTCGCCGCCCCCATGCTGCTGACGATGCGGGTGCCGTTGGCCCGGCAATGCGGCAGCACGGCGCGCAGGCGGTCTTCGAGCATCTCGTTGTAGCCGGCGGCGGGGTCCTTCATGCGCAGCAGATTGGCCAGCGCGACGGTGCGCTCCGCGAGCGTCTCGAACACCAGGTAATCGAGCGCGCCGTGCTGCGCCAGCAGGGCCGCCGGCTCGATCCGGTCGCCGGCATAGCTCGCGCCCGCCCCGATGCGCAGCCGGCCGCAGGCGGCCACCCGCGCGCTGCGGTGAGCGCTCATTCGCCCTTGATGCCCTTCACCCTGATGACGCGCGACCACTTTTCGAAGTCGGCCCTCTGCAATGCCGCCAGGGAGGCCGGCGTGCCGGGCGCGGGCACCACGCCCGCCGCGAGCAGACGCGACCTGACCGACTCCGCCTCGAGCGTGCGGCGCATCGCCTGATTGACCCGCTCCACCTCCGCCGCGGGCGTTCCCTTCGACGTGTAGATCGCATACCAGTTGTTGGAGTCCACGCCGGGGAATCCCATCTCGTCGAGCGTCTTCACGTCCGGCAGCAGCGGGTGCCGCTTCGGTGCGGCCATGCCGAGCGCCTTGAGCTTGCCGGCCTTGATATGCCCCAGGGCTACCGGCACGTCGATGAAGATGCCGTCGACATGCCCGGCGATGACGTCGGTGATCGCCGGTGCGACCCCCTTGTACGGCACATGGCGCAGCGTCGTCTTGCTGACATCGGCGAGAAGTTCCATGGCCAGGTGCGGCACGCTGCCGATCCCGGACGAGCCCATCGTGACGCCGTCCTTGCGCTGCCTGGCGGCGGCGATGAACTCCGGCACGTTGCTTGACGGATTGCTGCTGGAGACGACCAGCACTTCGTCGGTATTGACCACCAGGGTCACCGGCGCGAGGTCGCGGAAGGCGTCATAGGGCAGTTTCTCGTAGAGCGCCGGACTGATTGCGACCGCTCCCGCGGTGGTGATGAAAAGGGTTTGGCCGTCCGGCGCGGCCTTGGCGACGAAATCGGCGGCGATGTTGGCATTTGCCCCCGGCTTGTTTTCCACCACCACCTGGTGGCCCAGTTCGCGACCGAGCTGGTCGCTGAGCACGCGCGCGACAAAGTCGATCGGCCCGCCAGGGGCGAAACCGACGATGAGGCGGGTGGTCCTGGTCTGCGCACCGGCCGCCGCGGGGACTGCAAGTACCGCCGTCGCGGCAAAGCCGATCAGCAGGCGGCGGATGGATAGTCCGTAAGACATGATTTCCCTCTCAAGTTGCCGGAGCCCGGGCAGGCCGTGAATTATAGGCACCGGCAGGCTCACCAGGCCGGGCTCAACCATCCGCCGGCGCCGCCGTAAATACAGCCGAGGAGGCAGAAAATCATGGAAGTGACATCGATCGCCGCCCTGGCCGCCCAGTCGACCCAGGCGCGGGCCGGCAATGAAGTGCAGATCGCGGTACTGAAGAAGGCGCTCGACCTGGACGCGCAGGGCGCCATGCAATTGATCGACGCGGCCGCGCAGGCCGGGCGCGCGAACCCTCCCCACCTGGGCAACCGGATCGACACCTTTGCCTGACCGGCGGCTGGCACGCAGACTCGGCTGCCGCATGCGGCAGGGCTAGAATCCTCCCGGTCCTGGCGCCGGCGCTGCGTCGCGCCGGGGCAATCAACCAGAGGATGATCATGCTTTTCGCCCCGTTTGCCGCGCGCACCCTTTTTCTCGCCAACCGTGCCGTGATGTCGCCGATGACGCGCAACCGGGCGGTGGTAGCCGCGACGCCCAACGCCCTCATGGCCGAGTACTACGGGCAACGAGCCAGCGCCGGCCTGATCGTCACCGAGGGCGTCAGCCCCGCGCCGGACGGTCTGGGGTATCCGCGCATTCCCGGTCTGTTCAACCTGAACCAGATGCGCGGCTGGCAGGCGGTCACGCGTACCGTGCACGCGCGGGGCGGCAAGATCTTCATGCAGATCATGCATGCCGGGCGCGTCGCCCACCCCGCCAACCTGCCGGCAGGCGCCGAAGTGCTCGGACCGACCGACGCGCCCTGTCCGGGGGAAATCTTCACCGACGCCCACGGCATGCAGCCGCACGGCAAGCCGCGCACCATGACCGTCGCCGACATCAGCCGCGCGGTCACCGCCTATGCCACCGCGGCCAAGCTGGCGATCGAGGCCGGGTTCGACGGCGTGGAACTGCATGCGGCCAACGGCTATCTGATCGAGCAATTTCTCAATGCCAACGTCAATACCCGGGTCGACATGTACGGTGGCGACGCCGACAGCCGCAACCGCTTCGCCCTGGATGTGGCGCGCGCCTGCGTCGACGCCGTCGGTGCGGACCGGGTCGGCATCCGCATGTCCCCGTTCGGCAGCTTCAACAGCACCGGCGCCTTTGCCGGCATGGAGGCGC
>CANGUJ010000049.1 GCA_947456845.1 Burkholderiales bacterium
CCTCGCGCGCCCGGCCCGCGCCGGCATCGTCGCCCGCATCGTGTCTCCCTTATTTGCCGGTAGTCACGCGGGTCAGGAAGTCGCGCACCGCGATGTTGAAGATCTGCGCCTGCTCGATGCTGGAAATGTGCGCCGCCGACGGAATCACCAGCAGTTCGGCGCCGGGCAGGTTGGCCTGGATGGCTTGCGATGCGGCCACCGGGGTGCCGTGGTCCTGCTCGCCCACGATCACCAGGGTCGGGCAGTTGATTTCCTTGAGGCGGTCGGTGAGGTCGATCTTGGAGATGCCGGCGCAGCAGCCGGCGTAGCCCGCGACGGGCGTGTTGCGGATCACCGCGCCGATGTTCTTCATGACCTCGGGGTTGGCCGCGCGGTAGGACTCGGTGAACCAGCGCGCCAGGGTGACGTCGACCAGGCCTTCCATCCCCTTGGTCTTGGCGGCCTGGATGCGTTCGCCCCACATGGCCGCGCCGTTGGGCGGCTGGCGGCTGGTGGTGTCGGCGAGGATCATGCTCCGGAACACGCCGGGATACTTGAGGGCGAAGGTCTGGCCGATCATGCCGCCCATCGACAGGCCCATCCAGTGGGTGCTGGTGATGCCCAGGTGGGTAAACAGGCCATGCACGTCGTCGGCCATCTGCTCGAGCGTGTACTCGCCTTCCGGCGCGCTGGACTGGCCATGCCCGCGGGTGTCGAAGCGCAGCACCTTGAAGTGCTTCTTGAGCATGTCCATCTGCGGATCCCACATTCCGTAATCGCAGGCCAGCGAGTGCGACAGGGTGATCCAGGGCCCTTCGCCCTCGACGCTGTAATTGATTTCGATGCCGTTGACTTTGGCTTTCATGTCATGTCCTTCGAGTGGGGTTGATGAATGTCATTCGACCTTGATGTTGGCGGCGCGCACCAGGCGGTTAAAACCCGCCACTTCTTCCGCGATCAGCCGGTCGAAATCGTCCGGGCTGCCGGGGGCTGCTTCAGTACCCAGCGGGGCCAGGCGCTGCGCCGTTTCGGGGAGCCGCAGGATGCGGACCACTTCGGCATTGAGTTGCTCGATCAATGCGCGCGGCGTCTTCGCCGGCGCGAGAAGGCCCGACCAGATTGCGTACCTGTACCCCGGCACGCCGGATTCTGCCACTGTCGGTATTCCGGGGGTTTCGGCCACGCGCTTCGGGCTGGTGACCGCGATCGCCTTCGCGCGGCCGTCCTTGACCAGCCCGATGGCGGTGGCGAAAGGCGCCATGAAGAAGTGCACCCGGCCGGCGACGGCCTCGGCCAGCGCCTCCGGGATGCCCTTGAAGGGGATGTGCACCACCTCGATGCCTGCCTGCGCCTTGAGGGTCTCGACGGCGAAGTGGGTTCCGCTGCCGATGCCGGCGGATGAATAGTTGAGCGCCCCCGGTTTCGCTTTCGCGAGGGCGACGAGGTCCGCAGCGGTCTTGACCGGCAGGTCCGGCGCCACGATCAGCAGGCACGGGCCGGTTGCGGTCATGGTGATGCCGGCGAAGTCCCTGGCCACGTCGAACGGCAGCTTCGGGTAGATCGCCGGTGCGCTGGTGTGGGCCGAGGATATCGACAGCAGCGTGTAGCCATCCGGCGGCGCCGCCGCCACCGCCTGCGCGGCGATATTGCCACCTGCGCCGGCGCGGTTTTCCACCGTCACCGGCTGTTTCCAGTTCTCCGACAACTTCTGGCCGATGAGGCGCGCTGTGATGTCGGGCAGGCCGCCCGGGGTGAAGCCGACCAGGATGCGGATCGGCCGCGCCGGATACCCCTGCGAGAAGACGATGCCCGGCAGGGCGGACAGCCCGGCAGCCGCCACCAGGCCGCGCCGCGTGCGCGAAAGTCGCACGGGCTAGGCGCGAATCTTCAGGAGTTTCATGGCGTTGCCGCCCGCCACCAGCGCACTGTCGGCCCTGGACAGCTTGGCCGCCTGGATGGTGCCGAGCGGGTCGTAGTCGCCCATGTCGTACGGATAGTCGGTGCCCAGCACCACATGGTCGGCGCCGAAGCGTTCGACCAGGCGCTTGAGCATCACCGGATCATGGGTGATAGTGTCGAAGTAGAATTTTTCCAGGTACGAGGAGGGGCGGCGCTTGATCATCGTGCGGCAGTCCTCGCGGGCGCCCCATGCATGATCCATGCGCGCCCAGTAGTGGGCGACGTAGGCGCCGCCGTGCGCCACCAGGAACTTGAGCTTGGGATGGCGTGCGACGACGCCATCGAAAATCAGATGGGACACCGCGACGGTCGAGTCGAGCGGGTTGCCGATCACATTATTGAAATAGTGATTGGTCAGGCGGTCGGCCTGCGTCCAGCCCAGCGGGTGCATGAAGATCATCACGCCCAGTTCCTCGGCGCGCGCAAAGAACTTGTCCAACTTCAGGTCGGGGTCGGTCAGGTTCTTGCCGTTGACGCTGGTGCAGATCTCCACGGCGCGGAAGCCCAGGGTCTTGACGACGTAATCGAGTTCCTTTACGGCCAGATCTGCGGCCTGCAGCGGCACGGAGCCCATGCCCACGAACCGGTCGGGGGTATCGGCTACCACCTTTGCGATACCGTCGTTGACTTCCCGGGCGAGCGCCGCGCCCATGTCGCGGTCGGTCCAGTAGAGGAAGTGATAGGGCGCCGGGCACACGGCCTGGATGTCGACCCCCATCTTGTCCATGTCCTTCAGGCGCTCGGCCACGCCCACGAGCTTGGGCGCGCGGGTGGCCATTTGCTTGACGTTGGTCTCGCGGGTCAATGCATTGGCGAACACCGTGGTCGGATCGTACTGGCCGGGGTTGAGGTGGGCGATTTTCTGGTTCACCGCTGGATTGAGGTAATGGCAGTGCATGTCCACCACCTTGGTCCCGCGCGCGGTCTTCACCGCGGTTTTTTTGCCAGGCACGGAAACCGTCAGGCGCGAGGCGGGCCGCTTGGCGGCGGCGGCGCGTGCCGGGACGTGGTTGTGCGCCGGGTCGGTGCAACCGGGGGTACAGGTGTAGAACACTGAAATCTCCTCGAGAGGTTGGGGCTGGCAAGCTGGCGGGATCAGAATACCCCAAGCGGCTGGGTCACCGCTGTTCGCACGCGGGACGCACGCTGTCGGCCGGGCCGTCGAACACCATGCATCCGGTGATGAGCACGAAGACGTGGTCCGCCAGGCCCAGCGCCAGGTTGAAGTGATGTTTCACCTGCTGTGATGCGGTTCCGGCGCGGCGTTTTGCCGGCTCAGAGCAGCTGCTTCATCCCGCCGGCGTCGAAGGCGGCAAGCGCCAGACAACGATCTGCCAGCGCGCTCAGCCTGGGTGCGGAGGACATGTCGGTCTTGAACACGCGTGCGCCCAGCACATGCGAGGTGAGCACCACATCCGCTATCCCAGGGGTGTCACCGTGGGCGAAAGTGCCGGTCTCCGGGTCGCGCACCAACCTGGCCTCGAGCGCGGCCGAGCCGAGCGAGAACCAGTGCTGGATGAACGCCTGCTTGGCCTCTTCCGGCAGGCCGAGCGGGTTGCCGAGGTAGTTGCGCACCCGGGGCACGATCAGCGGATGCACGT
The DNA here is from genome assembly GCA_947456845.1 of Burkholderiales bacterium. Lineage (GTDB taxonomy): Bacteria > Pseudomonadota > Gammaproteobacteria > Burkholderiales > JAEUOS01 > JAEUOS01. The sequence continues at coordinate 3,540 of CANGUJ010000049.1, forward strand.
CGGAGGCCGCGATCTGGGCCAGCGCACGCACGCGCGCCCGTCCGGCCGCGTCCCCGGGTAGCAGGGCGGGCGAAGGAAAGCGCTCGTCCAGATATTCGATGATTGGCAGCGACTGCACCAGCCGCAGTCCATCGATCTCGAGGACCGGAACGGCGTGCTGCGGGTTGACCGCATCAAATTCCGGAGAAAACTGCGCGCCCTTGAGAAGGTCCACTTCAACCTCCTCGAATTCGATTCCTTTCAGGCGCAGGGCGGCCCGCACCCGGTACGAGGCGAGCGAACGAAAGAAGCCGTGGAGTCTGATCATAAGTTGTGCTGGCAGTGATTTTGCGTTAGCGACGGACATCGGCATCGACGTTTCCCGCGGGAAGGGCCGACATCATTGTGTTTGGGGTTCATCCCCGCTGGCTTGTCCCCGATCGTTTATCCCGGATGGCTTGCCCCCGTGAAAGCGCGCCGAGCGTCACCGTCCCCTGGTCGCCACATCGCCTGCACGACAAGCCCTGCACGACAACCCCTGCACGACAAGTCGGCGCCATGCGTTGCTGCGGCGCGCTGCCGACTTTTCTGGAATTTTGTCTGGCTTTGTTTATCTAACGATAACTTGTAGTGTACATTTAACTGGTGTTTACAGGTGCTGTCAATCGCCGATGTGGCGACCCATGCATCACCAGTGCAGTTCGCCAGGGCGGCAGCGGTTGCCGGACCAGGCCGGCACTTTTGGCCATTGCAGGGTGTTGACAGCCGTCGCCAGTCGTTTTCTCCCGCAGGAGTTGCTCATGCATATCGGTATCGCCGGCACGGGCCGGATGGGGTCTGCAATCGCCAAACGCCTAGTCGGCCTCGGCCACCAGGTATCGGTCTGGAACCGTACGCCCGCCGGCACGGCTGCAGCCGTCGCTGCCGGCGCGCAGGCGCTGGCCACGGCGCGCGCGCTGGCGCAGGCCGCGCCCGTGGTCATCAGCATCGTCTCGGACGCGGTGGCCCTGGAGGCCGTGTATGGCGGGCCCGACGGGCTTCTGGCGGGTGCGGCCGCGGGAGGGCTTTTCATCGACATGAGCACGGTACGGCCCGAGGCGCAGCGCGCCAACGCACAACGTGTCGCCGCCGCCGGCGCGGCCTATGTGGAATGTCCGGTCGGTGGTTCGACCGGCCCCGCGGCGGAAGGCAAGCTGCTTGGATTCGTGGGCGGCGCAGACGCTGATGTGGCGCGCGCGCGACCGGTGCTCGAACTGCTATGTCGCCGCATCGAGCATCTCGGGCCGCATGGCGCCGGCGCGTCCATGAAACTGGCGATCAACCTGCCCTTGCTTGTGTACTGGCAGGCCCTTGGCGAAGCCGTTTCGCTCATCGATGACCTTGGCATCGATCCCAAGCGAATCGTGGACATTCTTTCGGACACCTCCGGTGGTCCCAACATGCTCAAGTCGCGCGGCCCGGCGATCGCCGCGGCACTGGCCGGCGGTGCGACCGGTGCGGTGAGCGTCGACGTGGGCACGCTGCGCAAGGACCTGCGCACCATGCTTGCCGAGGGCGCCGCACGCGGGCGCGAATTGCCTCTGACGGCCCAGGCGCTTGCGTGCTTTGATCGTGCCGCCGCCAGCGGCGCAGATGCCGCGGACTGCACGCATTTGCCGGTGTGGTGGTCACGCAGCGGGGGGCGCATCGCGGGGGCATGAAGCGCGTCGTGCATGCGACTTGCCAGGCATGCGCAGGGTTTTCCCGAGGGATCGATACCATGCGTTCCCGGTGATAATCAAATTCCAGTTGTAGTTGAAGCCGACAAATCCAGATCGAAGGAGATGATCCGATGAAACAAAGCAAGCAAGGCGCGGTGACGCGCCGCACGTTCTTGGCCGCCGCCGGGACCACCGCCGCCGCGCTGTCCGCCGGCGCCTCCGCACAGGGCGCGCCCATCAAGATCGGCCTGTCGATCGCCCAGACCGGCGGCCTCGGCGCCGGCGGCAAGGCGGCCCTGCTCGGCCAGCAGATGTGGCGCGATGACGTCAACGCCAGGGGCGGCATCCTGGGCCGCAAGGTTGAACTGATCGTCTATGACGACCAGTCCAACCCGGCCACCACCCCGGGCATCTACACCAAGCTCCTCGACGTCGACAAGGTCGACCTCCTGGTCGCGCCGTACGGAACCAACCCGACCGCGCCAATCATGCCGCTGGTCAAGCAGCGTGGCCTCTTGCTGATGGGCAATTTTTCGTTCGAGGTCAACGAGCGCATCCAGCACGACATGTGGTTCAACAACGCGCCCTGGAACGATTCGGTCACCTGGTTCACCGGTTTCATCGATCTGGCCATGAAGCGCGGCGCCAAGACGATCGCCTTCCTCGCCGCCGACGCGGAGTTCTCGATGGCCCTCGCCACCGGCGCCAAGAACCTCGCCAAGCACAACGGTCTCAACACCGTCTATGACCAGAAGTATCCGCCCAACACCACCGAGTTCTCGTCGATGATCCGGTCGGTCAAGGCGGCCAAGCCGGACGTCGTGTTCGTGGCGTCCTACCCGAGCGAGTCGGTGGCCATCGTGCGCGCTGCCAACGAGATCGGGCTGGGCAGCAGCGTCAAGGTGTTCGGTGGCGGCATGGTCGGCCTGCAGTTCGGCCCCATCATGGAAAGCCTGGGCTCGCAGCTCAACGGCATCGTCAATTTCACCTCCTACGCGCCCGAGAAGACGGTCGACTTCCCCGGCCTCAAGGACTTCCTCACACGCTATGCGGTCAAAGCGAAGGCGGAGAAGGTCGACCCGCTCGGCTTCTATCTGCCGCCTTTCAATTACGCGATCGGTCAGGTGCTCGAGGCGGCGATCAACGCGACCAAGGGGCTCGACCACAAGGCGCTCGCCAAGTACATCCGCGACAACGAGCACAAGACCATCGTCGGTCCGATCAGGTACCAGCGCAACGGCGAATGGGCCAATGCCCGCGTCCTGATGGTGCAGTTCAACGGCATCAAGGATAAGGACATCGAGCAGTTCCGCCTGCCCGGCAAGCAGGTGATCGTGGCGCCGGCGCAGTACAAGTCCGGGGAATTCAAGTTCCCGTACGAGAAGGCGCGCAACGGCTAAGCGGGCACGACTGCCGACTTGCAAGTTTTGCATCCTCCATGATCTTGGAGCGGCGATGGGATAATATCCGTCGCCGTGTCCGGATCGGCACAGACGCATGCCTTCGACCGGATCGATAACTTTCATAACCTTGAAAAGCTAGAGCGTGTTCTCCTGGGATCTCTTGTCCGGCGCACTGGTGTTCGGGCTGCTGTTGGGCTGCTTCTACGCGGCGGTGTCGATCGGTCTTTCCGTCTCGTTCGGCCTGCTCGACGTACCGCACATCGCCCATCCTTCATTCCTGGTCGCCGGAGGCTATGCCACGTATTGGCTGTGCGGATTCGGCTGGGACCCGATCGTCGCAGGACTGGTGCTCGCGCTACCGTTTTTCGCGCTCGGCGTGGGCATGTACCGGGGCTATCACACGATGTTCGAGAGTCGCGGGACGGATGCCGGCCTGCGCGGGCTGGCGTTTTTCTTCGGTGTCGCTTTCATCCTCGAAGTGGCGCTGATCCTTGCCTTCGGCGTGGACCAGCGTCTGGTGGAGGCTCCGTATATCGGCAAGAGCATAGATCTCACCGAAGACCTGCGCGTACCCCTGCGGCTGATCGTCGCGTTCGGCGCGGCCTTGTTGCTGACCATCGGACTGACGCTGTATCTCGGCAAGACCTTCATGGGACGCGCTATCAAGGCGGTAGCGCAGGATCAGGTCGCCCTGTCGTTGATGGGTGCGGATCCGGTACGCGTCAAGCAATGGGCGTTCGGCATCGCCACGGCTGTCACCGCGGTTGCCGGTGCGCTGCTCATCATCGTCGGGCCGATCGATCCTCAGCTGGGACGCGTCTACATCGGTCGCACGTTCTGCGTGGTGGTTATGGCCGGCCTGGGCAGTATGAGCGGGACCGTCGCTGCCGGCCTCATTCTGGGCGTGGCCGAAACCCTGGTCTTGACCTTCTTCGGCGCATCATGGGCGCCGGCGGTCGCGTTTGGATTGTTGCTGGTCGTGCTGGGCGTCCGCCCGCAGGGTTTGTTCGGCCGGTGAGTGGGCCGCGGGCAGCGCCCGGGCCGAGAAAAAGCAGGCGAGGAAAGGAGGCATCATGGAATACAAGGAGCAACTTGCGCGCAGGGGGTTTTCCCGCGCCGAGATGATGAAGCGCGTCGCGCGCTTTTCCAAAATCAAGGGTTTCGACGGCGGCCTGCCCGACAGCAAGATGCCGGGTTCGGAGCGTACGCTTTTCAACGTGATCGGGTTCCAGCCGCCCAAGGGCGAGGGAGCCGGCATGCAGTCGCCGGTGGGCGCGCAGGCCTCCCGCATGGCCGCGATCAAGATCACCGAAGGCTTCAATCTGGGTTACTGCAAGGCGCTGCCGGGCAAGGGCCCGATGCTGCATAACCACGACACCAACGAAACCTTCATCTGCATGACAGGTGTGTGGCGTGCCAGTTGGGAAAACGAAAAGGGCAAACTCGAGCATGTTGACCTCAAGCCGCTCGACGTGATCTCCTTTCCCGCCGGCGCGTCCCGTCGCTTCATGAATGTAACCAAGGGGCCGAAGAACCGCGAGTCCATCCTGATGTTCGTCATCGGCGGCGACCAGCCGCGTGCCGAATTCACCAGCGAGAGCATGGCCAAGGTGGTGGCTGCCGGGGTGTGGCCGCCCGAGGCGGCTGAGAGGGCGTCGGCCAAGCCTGCGGTCAAGAAGGCGGTGAACAAGGCTGCCACGAAGCCCGCGCTCACCAAAGCCGCGGCCAAGAAGCCGGCGGCCGCGAAGCAGGCCAAAGGGCGCAAGTAAGATGATCACGGCCAGGACCGGGGTGCTCGCTCGATGAACGGCAACTCTCTCAAGTTTTACCTCGGATGCGGCGTGGCCCTGCTGGCGGCGCTGTTGCTTCTAGGCAGCGTGCAGAACGAGTACGTGTTCTTCGCCTCCTATGTGGTGCTGCAATTCATTGTGCTGGCCATCGCCTGGAACATACTGGGCGGCTACGCGGGCTACGTGAACTTCGGTACCAGCGCGTTTTTTGCGCTGGGCGGCTATTCCGCCTTGTTCATGATCAAGGCGTTCGCCGCGCCGCTGGTGGTGCAGATCATCGTGGCCGCCATGTTCACCGGCGTGCTCGGGCTTGGTATCGGCCTGTTGTCCCTGCGCCTGCGCGGCATCTTTTTCTCGATCGCCACCGTGGCCATGGCCATCATCTGCGAGACCATCATCACCAACACCGAATTCCTGGGCGGAGCCAAGGGTGTGCAGATGACGCGCCCGGACCCGATCGCGCCTTTCACCAGCTACACCAAGATGCTGTTCTTCGTGATGGCGATCATGACCATCGCCGCGATCATCATCGCGCGCTACATCGAAAACTCCTGGATCGGCCGGGGCCTGCGCGCCATCCGCGACAACGAAGAGGCTGCCGAATGCATGGGCGTGCCCACGCTCAGGCTGAAACTGATCGCCACGGTGATTTCCGGCGCCCTGATGGGGGCGGCGGGCGCGCCGTTCCCGATGTACATGAGCTTCATCGAGCCGGTCAGCGCCTTCAGCCTGAACTATTCCGTCTCGGCGTTGGCCATGCCCATCATAGGCGGCACGTCCTCCTGGCTGGGGCCGGTGATCGGCGCGGTGCTGCTGGGCACCGTGCAGCAACTGGTGACGGTGACCATCTCCTCCGAGCTCAACGTGCTCATCGTCGGTGTACTTCTGGTGTTCTTCGTCGTCGCTGCGCCGCAGGGCATCCTGGGCCTTTTCAAGAAGCGCGCCGAAGCGCCCAAGCCGGCGGCGGGAGGGGCGGCTAAATGAGCCAGTCCGCGGGGCAGATCCTCCTCAAGGTTGATGACGTCTCCAAGCATTTTGGCGGCTTCACCGCGCTCTCGCATGTCAGTGTCGAGGTCGCGCAGGGCGAGCGCCTGGGCCTGATCGGGCCCAACGGCTCCGGCAAGACCACGCTCATCAACTGCATTTCGGGCGCGCTCAAGAACGACGCCGGCGCTATCGTCTTCAAGGGCGAGAACCTCAACGGCATGCCGCCGCACCAGCGCACGCGGCGCGGCATCGCCCGGTCTTTCCAGATCCCGCGGCCCTTCCACAGCATGACGCCGGTGGAAAACCTGGCGGTGCCGCTGGAGTACGTGACCCACCGCGGCGCCGCCCACAAGGCCGACATCCGTGGCGAGGCCGAATCCATCCTCAGCGACATGGGCCTGGGCGACAAGATGAACGCACCCTGCGCGGGTCTCTCGCAGGTGGAGTTGCGCAAGCTCGAACTGGCGCGCGCCATGGCCGCCCGCCCCGCGCTGCTGATTTCCGACGAGGCGATGGCCGGACTGTCCAACGCCGAGTGCGACGAGGTGCTTGCCATCCTGTTCAGGCTTTCCGACAAGGGCATCACCATCATCATGATCGAGCACATCATGCACGCGATCATGCGTTTCTCGAACCGCGTGATCTGCCTGGATGCAGGCAAGCTGATCGCCGGCGGCGCACCGGGCGAGGTCGTGAAGAATCCCGACGTGCAGAGGGCTTATCTTGGCGCTTGAACTCAAAGTCGAAGGCGTTTCGGCAGGTTACGGCGCCGTCCGCGCGCTGGAAGGGGTCTCCATCCATGTCAAGCAGGGCGAGACGGTCGCGCTGCTCGGCACCAACGGCAACGGCAAGAGCACGCTCATGAAGTGCCTGACCGGCCTGGTGCGGCCGAGCGCCGGCAAGATCACCCTCACGCTCGACGGTGTTTCGCACGATCTCATCGGCAAGGGCCCGCAGGAAATCGTCGACATGGGGGTGGTGATGGTGGCCGAGGGCCGGCGCCTCTTCCCCAAGCTCACGGTCGAGGAAAACCTTCAGCTCGGCGCGTATCGCCCCGCGGCGCGCATGGAGCGCGAAAAGAACCTGGAGTTCTGCTACGAGACCTTTCCCGTATTGCGGGAGCGCCGTCGCCAACTGGCCGGCAGCATGTCCGGTGGCCAGCAGCAGATGGTGGCCATCGCGCGCGCGCTCATGTCCGCCCCCAAGCTGCTCCTGGTCGACGAGCCGTCGGTAGGGCTTTCGCCGCTCCTGGTGTCGCAGACCATCGAGAAGATCGGCGAACTCAATCGCAAGTTCGGACTCACCGTGCTGATGGCGGAGCAGAATTTCCACCAGACGATCAAGATCGCGCATCGCGGTTATGTGCTGGTGCATGGCGAGATCGCGTTCGAGAGCAAGGACATCGCCGAACTCGAAAACAACGAGATGGTTAAGAACCTCTATCTCGGCGCGTGATGCCTGGCGCAAGGCGCCTGCTGCCTGGCCGGCTTATATCCGCCCCGGGCGACTAACAGAACTGGATCAACCATGAAGCGGCACGCCATCGTGGTGGGCGGATCGGTTGCCGGCCTGAGCGCCGCAGCCCTGTTGTCCCGTGCGGGGTGGAGCGTCGAGGTGTTCGAGAAGGCCGGCAGCGAGCTCGAAGGTCGGGGTGCCGGCATTGCCACGCATGCGGAACTTCACCAGGCGATGGCGCGTGCGGGCTGCGACATTTCCCAGCTCGGCCCCACGGTATCGGACCGCGTGGTTTTCGATCTCGCGGGCGAGGTGATCGAGTCCTGGCGCTACGACCAGATCTTCACCGCGTGGGGGCGCGTCTACAAGCTGATGCGCGCGCAGGTTCCGCAAGGCGCCATCCGTTACGGCGTATCGTTTACAGGTTTCGAGCGGGCCCCCGCCGCGGGCGAAGCCGTGCGTGCGCAGTTTTCCGACGGCGTCACCCGCGAAGCCGATCTGCTGGTGGCGGCTGACGGGCTGCGTTCCGCGGTGCGCGGCATTCTCGCGCCGGAGGTGCGCGCGGAATATGCCGGATATGTCGCCTGGCGCGGCATGGTCGAGGAGCATCGGATTTCCCCCCGGACCAGGGAAACCCTGGTCGACAAGTTCGGCTTCTGCATTCCGCCGGGCGAGCAGATGATCGGCTATCCGATCGCCGGCATGGATGGGGGCGTCGACAACGGGCTGCGCCGTTTCAGTTTCGTGTGGTATCGGCCGGCCGATGAGCAAGAGGCTCTACCGCGGCTCATGACCGGCATCGACGGCATCACCTACCCGAGCGGCATCGCGCCGCACCTGCTCGACCCACGCCACATCGCGCAGATGCGCTCCGACGCAAACCGCCTGCTGGCGCCGCAGTTCGCCGAAATCGTCGCACTCACCGCACAGCCGCTGATCCAGCCGATTTTCGACCAGTTGGTCCCGCGCATGACCTATGGTAACGTTGCCTTGCTGGGCGACGCCGCCTTCGTGGCGCGGCCGCATTGCGGCATGGGCGTCACCAAGGCGGTAAGCGATGCGTGCGCCCTGGCGGATGCACTCGCCGCGAGCGTCACCATACCGGACGCGCTTGCCCAGTTCGAGGCTGTCCGCATGGCCGCCGGGCGACGCGCGGTCGAGGTGTCAAGGCAACTCGGCGCCTACATGCAGGCGCAGACCAAGACGGACGACGAACGCGTGCAGGCCGAAAAATACCGGACGCCGCACGCGATCATTCGCCACACCGCGGTCGCGTTCCACTGACGCCGCGGGCGCGGCGCGCGGCGGTTTCTCAGGCGGCCAGCGGCTGCTCGGCGGCGATGGCCCGGTTGACCATCGGCATGACCTTCTCCGCCAGCAATTCCATGGAGCGCTTGCCGAGTGCCGGATCGGCCCAGTCGGTGCCCGCGTACAGAAGGGTGCCGAAATCGCCGGTCTCAGCGCGCAAGGCGAGGATCTGTTCCGCCACCTCCTCCGGCGTGCCGGCCATCACCAGACGATCGACAACGCCGTCGAGGGTGACCGACTCGTCGGGCGCGTCCTTGGATTCCTTGAACAGGTTGGTACGCCCGGCCTTCCGGAGTTTGTGGAGCAACTGCTTGTAGTAGAAGCGATAGGGACTGTTCTCGCCCTTGCCGTAAGCCTGCGCGGCCTTGCCGTCCTCGCACACGAAGATGGACTTGGCCACCCGCCAGTTGGCCGGATCGGCGCGCCGTCCGGCCTGCGCGCAGCCGGCGGTGTACTTGTCCCAGTGCGACTTGACCCACCGCGGCAACAGGAAGTTGGCGGAAATCGGCTCCCAACCGCGCGCGGCCGCGGCGGTGACGCCTGCAGAAAAAGGCTCGACCGCGGTGATGACGATGGGCGGGTGCGGACGCTGGTAGGGCTTGAGGATGGTGCCCTGGCCGATTTCGGGAATCAGCGTGCGCTCGGTGGAAACATTCCAGAACTGGCCCTTGATGTTGTAGGGGGCGTCGCCGGTCCAGATCGCGATCATCGTGTTGATGCATTCGAGGAACATCGCCTTGCGGTCGCGGTCCAGGTTTTCGAAAGCCTCCATGTCGGAGGGCAGTCCGCCGGGGCTGATGCCGACGATCAGGCGGCCCTCGAGCATGTTGTCGAGCATGGCCACGTTCGCCGCGAATGCGGCGGGATGGCCGTTGGGCAGATTGAGGGTGCCGGTGCCGAGCTTCACCCTGCAGGTGGCATGCACCAGGCTCGACAAAAACATCAGGCAGGACGGTATGGTTTCCGCCAGGTCGGTGGTGTGCTCGCCGACGTAGGCCTCGCTGAAGCCGAGCCGGTCTGCCATGATGATGGCTTCGCGGTCTTCCTTGAGGGTCTCGATGTAGTTGCGCCCGGGCGGGTGCAAGGGCATGGTGAAGAAGCCGAGTTCCATGGCGTTTCCTTGGAAGTGGGTGATAGACGGGCGCCCGCTGGGTGTGAACCCCGCGTCCCAGGCGCGTACCGGGAAGCCGTGATTATGTGCTTAATTATCGCTTTATAAATTAAATCCGGCATGGTTGCAACCACCGCCGGCGTTGGTGCCCTGCCTTTCCCGCCAGGGACGACTTCAGGTTTTCCCGGCGGGCGCGCGAAAGCGCTTCCAGGGTCCGAGGATGCGCTTCCTGACGTAGAGCGTGGAAAAAATGCCGGCGGCCACCACAGCGCCGGCCACGACCATCGCGAAGTCCGAGCCGGTCTTGCTGGCCCACCAGAGGAAGGGCAGTCCGGCCAGCATGATCAGCAGTTGCCAGTATTCGGCCGAATGCACGTTCATCTCAACTTCCTGGTTGCAGGCGGGGCACTGCAGCGCCCGCCGGCCGCCTTCGGCCTCGAGCTTGACCATCTTCAGCGTCTTCTGCGTGATCGGTTGCTGGCAGTGCGGGCAGTTCCAGAGCATGGCGGGGTACGGATAGTTGTGGATGCGGGCATTCAGGGGGCGGATTTTTGCGCGCGCGCGGCGGCCAGCTCCCTTTCCAGCGCCTCGATGCGGTTCTGCATGGCGCCGATACGGCTGTTGAGGGCGCCGACGTTGAGGAACACTGCATTGTTGGCCGGCAAGTCCAGGCTGTTGCCGTAGCCCAGCCAGGATGCGTCATACACCTTGACGTTCCGGAACCCGAGTTCGGTCAACACGGCTGCGGTCTCGGCGGCGCGCACGCCGGATTGGCAGTACACCACCGTTTCCTTGTGCGGGTCGAGTCGGGCGTACAGGGCCTTGAGGGAGTCGCGCGGCTTGAGCGACATGCCGGCGTTGTCGGCCACCTGGCGGCGCGCAAGTTTTTGCGCGGTGTCGGGGTCGACC
>CANGUJ010000050.1 GCA_947456845.1 Burkholderiales bacterium
AGCGGGTCGCGCACCTCGACGGCGTGGCCGCGCTCGTCGCGGCCGCTCGCATGGCGCATCCATGCCGCCACCGCCAGGGCGATGGCGTCGATCGATTGCCGCGCCGCGAGGCGTTCGCGCGCCGGTGCCAGCAGGCGCTGCGGCAGCTTTTGCGAACCGTCCATGGCGATCTGCCGGGTGCGGTGCGGCAGGGCGGTGTTGCGGAAGCGCCGCATCAGGTCCCGCCGGTAGGCGGCGATGTCGATGCCGGGCGTCGCGGGCAGGGTCGGCTCGAGTTCGTTCCAGAGCCGCTCGACCATGCGGGCTAGGCCGGGATCGCTGCTGGCCTGGTAGATGAATTCGTGGCCCGCCAGGCAGCCCAGATAGGCCATGGCCGAATGCGCGCCGTTGAGCAGGCGCAGCTTCATCAGCTCGAACGGCGCCACGTCGGCGACGAACTGCGCGCCGGCCGCCTCCCATGCCGGCCGGCCGCCGGCGAAGCGCTCCTCGATGACCCACTGGCTGAACGGTTCGGTGGAAACCGGCGCGGCGTCATCGAGCCCGAGCTCGCGCGCCGTCGCGATGTCCGCCGGCGTGGTCGCCGGAACGATGCGATCGACCATGCTGGCGGGGAACGCGACGCAAGTCTCGATCCAGCGCGCCAGCGCCGGATCGCGCAGTTCGGCCAGTTCAAGCAGGAGTCCGCGCACCAGCGCGCCGTTGCGCGGCAGGTTGTCGCAGCAGAGCACCGTGACGGGCCGGCCGGACGGCATGCGCGCCGCCAGGCCCGCCAGCAGCACACCGGGCGCGCTGCGCGGTGCGCCGGGGTGGGCCAGGTCGTGCACGATATCCGGATGCGCGCGGTCCAGGCTGCCGCTGGCGGGGAGATGGCAGTAGCCCTTTTCCGTGACGGTGAGCGAGACGATGCGGGTCGCCGGCGCGGCGATGCGGCGGATCGCCTGCGCCGCCCCGTCGACCCCCGCGAGCGCTTCGCGCAGGCTGCCGATCACGCGTGCCTGCGTGCCGTCCGGGCCGCGTTCGAGAACCGTGTAGCGGCAGTCCTGCGCAGCCAGCGTATCGACGACGCCGCGCGAGCGCAGGCTCACGCCGCAGATGCCCCAGGCCGCATCGTCCGCCAGCACGGCATCGGTGTAGACGGCCTGATGGGCGCGATGGAAGTTGCCCAGGCCAAGGTGTACGATGCCCACGCCAACCGCGCGCGGGTCATAGCCGGGTGTGCGCACGCCGGCCGGCGGCACGTGCGGTGCTCCGGCGGACGGGTTCAACCTTGCGCCCGCATCACGGCAGCGTGACGATCTCGACCCAGTTCGGATTCTTGCCCATGGCGTACTTGCGCAGTTCGCGCAGTGAACCGTCGGCGCGGTCGATCGCGTAGCAGGTGAGCGAATGCGAGGCCTGGCCGGCCGCCAGCAGGTAGTTGCCCGACGGGTCGATGGCGAAGCCGCGCGGTTCTGATTCGGTCGCGCAATGCCCCCGCGGTGACAGGCGTCCGTCGGCGGCGATGGCGAAAACGGCCAGGGTGCTGGAACGGCGTTCCGAGGTGTAGAGGAAACGTCCGTCCGGCGAGACATGGATGTCCGCCGCCCACGGCCGCTCCGGGTGGCCCGGTGGCATCGCGACTTCGGTTTGCACCAGATCGAGCGTGCCGGTGTCCTGGTCGAAGGCGAACACGCACACCGTGCCGTCGAGCTCGTTCATCAGGTAGGCGTGGAAGCCGTCCGGATGGAACACGAAATGGCGCGGCCCGGCGCCGTGGCGGACCGCCACGCGCGGCGGATCGTTGGGCAGCAGCGTGCCGTCGGTCTCGTCGAAGCGGTATTGCATGATCGTGTGCGCGCCCAGGCAGGGCACGAACACGAAGCGGTTCGACGGGTCGGGCACGATGGCGTGCGCGTTGGGCCCGGTGGAGCTGACCTGGTGCGGCGCATCCGGCACCCCGTTTTCCCCCAGGCGGCTGACCGCCACCATGTGGCCGGCGTAGGAGGCCGAAAGCAGGTGGTTGCCGGTGCGGTCGGTGGCCAGGTACGGCATGCTGTCCGGCAGGGGGCCGTAGCCCAGGATCGCGAGATGCCCGCTGTGCGCATCGATGGCGTAGCCGGCCGCCCGATAGGGCGCCGAGCGCAGGCCGGCATAGAGCCGGCGCCGGTCGGGGCTGACCGCCAGCGGCATGACCGCGCCGCCCGCCGGCACGCGCTGCACCAGGGCCAGGTCGCCGTTGGCCGGGTTGAGTTCGAGCGCCAGGATTTCGCGGCTGTCGGCACACGAAACATAGGCGAAGGTGCGGGCTTGGGTTTGGCTCATCGGCGGCGCGGCTGCGGGGTTGGGCGGTGTCCGTACGGGCCGCGGCACACCGCGGACCATACCTGCCGGCAGCGCCGGCGCAGGCGATGCCTGGGCTCAGTATAGTGTCTGCGGTTCGGCGGCCGGGCGTTCTAGCCGGTGATGCCGATCTGCCACGGCACGAACTCGTGGTCGCCCAGGCCCAGCAGTTCGCTCTTGCTCCTCGCGCCGGGTTGGCGGTCAGGCCGGAAAAGCCGTCGGAGCCGCCGCATTGCAGGCCGATGCAGAGATGGCTCGCCGGCACCCGGGTGCGGGTGGCCAGGTTGGCCGCCGGCAGCAGTTCGCGCACCGCGGCCACGCCGGCTTCTACCGTCTTGCGGGTGCCGCCGGTGTCCTGCATGACGAAGGTCTCCAGGCGCGGACCCTCGCGCAGGCCCTGCGCCTGCAGCAGGCCGGCGATCTGGTTGCGTTCGCAGCCCAGGCCGATCACCAGCACGGCGGCCAGGTTGGCATGGCTCACAGAGCCGGCCAGCGTGCGGCGCAGCAGGTCCATGGGCTCGCCGGTCATTTCCATGCCGCAACCCAGGCCATGGGCGAAGGCGGCCACGCCGTCGATGTTGGGGAAACTCCGCCAGACGCTCCGGCGTGAACCACTCGGCGATGCGGTGCACCACCGTGGCCGAGCAGTTGACCGTGGAGATGATGCCCACGTAGTTGCGCGTGGCCACCTCGGTGCCGGCGATGACGATGTTGTCGCCGTCATGCAGGCGGATGGTGGGGCCGGCGGCCAGCCGGTCCTGGAGTTCGATCATTCCTGGCGCCCGCGAACCGTGAAAATGGGGTCTGACCCCATTTTCATTTCATCACCGAGGGCAGCCACAGGGAAATGGCCGGCACATAGGTGACCAGCAGCAGGGCCATGCACATGGCGCCGTAGAACGGCCACAGCTCCCTGGACACCTGTTCCATGGTGACCTTGCCGATTGCGCATCCGACGAACAGCGTGGGCCCGACCGGCGGGGTGATCAGGCCGATGCCGAGGTTGAGGATCATGATCATGCCGAAGTGCACCGGGTCGATGCCGAACTTGGCGATCACCGGCATGAAGATCGGCGTGCAGATGAGCAGCATCGGCGCCAAGTCCATGAACGTGCCCAGCAGCAGGAGCAGGATGTTCACCAGCAGCAGGAACACGTACTTGTTGTCGGAGATCGAGAGGAAGAACTGGGTCACCTTGGCGGGAATCTGCATGATCGCCATCATGTAGCCGAAGGCCACCGAGAAGCCGATCAGCATCATCACCATGGCCACGGTCTTGACCACCCGGTGCACCAGGTGCGGCAGGTCGCGCCACTTGTAGTCCCGGTAGACCAGGAAGGTGACCAGGAAGGCGTACACGCAGGCCACCGCCGCCGACTCCGTGGGGGTGAACACGCCGGAGAGGATGCCGCCCATGATGATGAACACCGTCACCAGGCCCCACAGGGCGTCGGTGATGATCTTCGGCACGTCCTTCAGCGCCACCGGCTCGCCCTTGGGATAGCCGCGCCGGTGCGACGTCCACAGGACCAGCCCGATCAGGCACAGGCCGAACAGCAGGCCCGGAAAGATGCCTGCCAGGAACAGTTGCGCCACCGAGACGGTGCCGCCGGCGGCCAGCGAATAGATCACCGCGTTGTGCGAAGGCGGGATGAGCAGGGCCTGCACCGAGCCGCAGATGGTGACATTGGTGGCGAACACGCGCGGAAAGCCGGCCTTGACCATCTGCGGGATCATCACCGAGCCGATCGCCGAGGTGTCGGCCACCGAGGAGCCGGAGATGCAGCCGAACAGCGTCGAGGCCATGATGTTGACCAGGGCCAGCCCGCCGCGGATGAAGCCGACGAAAATGCGCGCCATGTTGATCAGGCGCGCGGCCATGCCGCCCTCGGCCATGATGGCGCCGGCCAGCACGAAGAAAGGGATCGCCAGCAGGGCGAAATCGTCGGTGCCGTCCGAGATCTTGAGCATCACCGCCTCGAGCGGGATGTCGACCCACAGCGCGGCACAGATGGCGGCCAGGCCGAGGGCATAGGCGACCGGCACCCCGAGCGCGCACAGCAGCGCGAACGAACCCAGCAGGATCAGGACGTCCATGGACTCACTCCAGGTCGCTCGCGGCGTCGCTGTACATGACCGAGGTGGGCGGCGGCTGCCCCACCCAGACCCGCTCGATCAGGAACAGCAGGGTGAGCAGGCCCGCCACCGGGATCGGCATGTAGACCACGCCCACCGGCAGGCCGGGAAACTCGGCGACCGACTGGTTCCAGGTGATCTGGCACAGGTGCGCGCCGTAGCCCGTCATGAACAGGGCCGTGGCGGCCATGCACAAGTCCACGCCCCACAGCATCAGTGTCTTGACGCCCGCCGGCACCGCATTGAGCAACGCCTCCACGGCCACATGAACATTGGCACGGTACACCGCGGCGCCGCCGATGAAGGAAAACATCACCATCATCACCACGGCGGCCGGCTCGGGCCAGGACTGCGGGCTGTTCATCGCGTAGCGCATGAACACGCCGAACGGGATGATCAGCGTGATCACCACGATGGCGAGGCCGGACAGGACGATGCAGGCCAGGTACAGCGACTCCATCGCCTGGGCGTAGCGTTGCTTGAGACTCATGGCGGATTCCCGGGGTCGGACGGCGAGGCGGGACCGCGCGGCCGGTCCGGGCCGCGCCGGCGTGGCGGGCAGGGGGGCTATTTGGTTTCCTCGATGCGCTTGATCAGCGCGGCGTACTTGGCGCCGTACTTGTCGCGCACCGGCTGGGTGGCCTTGTAGAACGCCGCCTTGTCGGCCGGCACGAATTGCACCCCGGCCGCCTTGAGCTTGGTTTCGGCCTCGCCGGAGTAGGCGTCCCACAGCGTGCGCTGTTCCATCTGCGCCTCGCGCGAGAGTTTCCTGAGCAGGGCCTGGTCCTCCTTGGACAATCCGTCCCAGGTGCGCTTGGAGAAGACGAAGATCTCGGGGATGATCAGGTGGCCGGTCAGGCTGTACACCTTGCTGACGGTGTAGTGGTTCTGCGCCAGCAGCGTGGGCGGATTGTTCTCCGCGCCGTCGACCACGCCTGTCTGCAGGGCCGAATAGAGCTCGTTGAAGCCCATCGCCACGCCGTTGCCGCCCATCGCGTTCATGGTGTCGACGAACAGCGGGTTGCCCATCATGCGGATCTTCATGCCCTTGAGGTCGGCGGGAGCGGTCACCGCCTTCTTGGCGTAGATGTTGCGCGTGCCGGAGTCCATCCAGCCCAGCGCGATCAGGCGCGAGCCGGGCGCATTGGACATGCGTTCGAGGAACTCGTTGCCGATCGGCCCGTCGATCACCTTGCGCATGTGCGCCTCGTCGCGGAACACGAAGGGCATGTTGAAGACGTTGAGGTCGTCGACCACCGGACCCATGGCGCCGACCGAGATGCGCGCGATCTGCAGGGCACCCACCTGGGCCTGCTCGATCATCTCCTTCTCGCCGCCCAGCTGCATGGCGGGGAACATCTGGATGGAGATGCGGCCGTTGGTGGCGGCCTCGAGTTTCTTGCCCATGCGCACGATGGCTTCGACGGTCGGATACCCGAGCGGATGGACGTCGGAGGCCTTCCAGACCACCTTCTGCTGGGCAAGCGCGCCGCCCGCGGGCAGGCCGCTCAATGAAGCCAGCGCGGTGGCGGCGCCGGCGCGGATCAGGTCACGTCTTTTCATGCTTTGTCTCCTCTGGGTTGGCGAAGCGATGGGTCCCTGCATGGCCCTCCCGGGGCCTGGGTTTTGTGGGGGCCGCTCATGGTGCAGGCGGGGGCTGCATGGCGACTGCGCCGCTTGTGCGTGCCGTGGCTTGTAGATGGCTTGTACGGGCTTATACGGGCTTATCCGCGGCTTGTACGCCGCTTGTACGTCGCTTGTGCATGGCTTGGTGGTATGTCATCATACAACTTTCGAAGGATTATCCGGGCCGCATCATCGATATGTCAAGCATCGCTGCACCGGGTCAAGCCAAGACGGCGCCGCTGCCGCGCTCAGCGCCGCGCGCGCGCCGCAGCGTGTCGCTGGCCGAGCAGCTCGTGGAGCGGCTGACCCTGCAGATCCGTGCCGGCGAACTCGCGCCAGGCGCCAAATTGCCCACCGAGGCCGAGATCATCGCCAGCCACGGTGTATCGCGCACGGTGGTGCGGGAAGCCTTGTCGCGGCTGTCCGCGGCCGGGCTCACCGAAACACACCACGGCATCGGCACTTTCGTCCGCGAAGCGGCGCCGGCATCCGGCTTCGGCATCGATACCACCCAGATGGCGACCATGGTCGAGGTGCTTGCACTGCTCGAGGTGCGCATCAGCATGGAAACAGAGGCCTCAGCGCTGGCAGCGTTACGACGAAGTGAGCACCAACTTGAGACGATCCGCCAGGTGCAGGCGTCGTTCGGCAAGGCGATTGCCGACGAGGCCGGCACGGTCGATCATGATTTCCAGTTTCATCTGCAGATCGCGCGGGCGACGGGCAACCGCTACTTCGCCGAACTCATGACGCACCTGGGCACGATGGTCATCCCGCGTACCCGCCTGAACACCGCCGAACTGGCCAATCTAGACCGCAAGGAATATCTCGTCCGTGTCCATCGCGAGCATCAGGATATCGTCGATGCCATCGCGCGCCAGGACCCGGAAGCGGCCCGTGCTGCCATGCGTACCCATCTTGCCAACAGTCGGGAGCGCCTGCGCCGTGCCCAGGAAGCGGCGCGTTCCGGCGCCTGAGGCAGATGCGGGGCATTGATGTTTGGGATGCAAGTGATATGACAACGTATGAGTCATGCCAGGCAGGGCGGTTTGCGCGCTCCCTGGTCCGGCCCGCCTTTCCGGACTTGTCATGACCCGCCGCCATCGCATGGCCCTGATCGGGCTCGGCATGGGCGCCACGCCCCATGCGCAAAGTCTCATCGACCTGCATGCGCGTGTCGAGGTGGCGGCGGCCTGCACCCGCACGGCAGAGCGCGCCGCCGCGTTCGGCGCGCGTTTCCCCTTTCCCTTGCATACCGACATCGACGCCGTGATCGCCGACCCCGCGGTGACATGCGTGCTGATCGCCACGCCGCCCGCATCCCACCTCGATCTCGCCGAGCGCTGTGCGGCCGCCGGCAAGCATGTGCTTCTTGAAAAGCCGGTCGAACTGACCCTCGCGCGCGCCTCCGCCCTGGTGGCGGCCTGCGAGCGCGCGGGCGTCTGCCTCGGCGTGGTGTTCCAGCATCGTTTCCGGCCCGGCGCCATGCGGCTGGCGGCGCTGCTGGCCGAGGGCGCACTGGGCGGCATCGTCGCCGCCAATGTGTATGTGCCCTGGTGGCGGCCGCAGAGCTACTACGACGCGCCCGGACGGGGTACCCTGGCGCGCGACGGCGGCGGCGTTCTCATCACCCAGGCCATCCACCAACTCGACCTGTTCCTTTCGCTTACCGATCCGGTCAGCGCCGTCGCCGCCTTCGCCGCGACCACACCCGTGCATAGGATGGAAACCGAGGACATGGTCGCCGCGGCGCTGCGCTTCGCGAGCGGGGCGATCGGCGCGCTGATGGCCACCACCGCGGCCTATCCCGGATACGGCGAGCGCATCGAACTCATCTGCACGCGCGGCACCGCCGCGCTCACCGACGGCGCGCTGGAAGTGCAGTGGCACGACAGTCGCGTCGAGCGGGCCGGCAGCAGCGGCGGCGGGGGCGGCGGCGCCGACCCGATGGCATTTTCCAACGATGCGCATCGGGCGGTGCTGGCGGAATTCCTCGACGCCATCGAGGCGGGCCGCCAGCCGGTCAATAGCGGGCGCGCCGCCCTGCGGGTGCATCGCCTGATCGAGGCGCTCCTGGCGTCAGCGCGCGAGGGGTGCAGCATGCCGGTCGCGGCGGGCTAGGCCGGCGCGACCGCGTGGTAGTACCAATATAATTGTCCGCTTATATGCTGATGATTGCCATGCCGTGAAGCACGTCACCCCCCGCGAGGCCTACGCCTACATGGCAGGGCATCCCGAAGCCCTGCTCATCGATTGCCGCAGCGAAATCGAATTCTTCTATGTGGGCCATCCGGTGGGCGCCGTGCATGTGGCATGGCAGGAGGCGCCCGACTGGGCGGTCAATCCGTATTTCGCTCGCGAAGTGCTGGCCGAGGCGAAGTCCCGTGAACGGCCGATCTTCCTGATCTGCCGCTCCGGTCGGCGCACCCTGGACGCAGGGCGCGCGCTCGAAACCGATGGTTTTTCGGATGTCACCAATGTCCTGCACGGGTTCGAGGGCGACCTCGATGAAAGGTCGCAGCGCGGCAATCGCAATGGCTGGCGCCACGACGGACTGCCGTGGGAGCAAAGGTAGTCTGCCGCGCCCGCGAGGCCGGCGAGCAGCGGGCCGCGCCACGCGCGCCGAATCCGGGCGTAGCGCCCGCCCCCTTGGCCGTGCTCGCAGGATATGGCGTGCAGCCGATGCGCCCAGGGCGCAAATGAAAAACGCCCGGGCGTCCGGGCGTCTTCGGGTTATACGATGATGCAGCGGCGAGCGTCCCGGGGGGGGCGCCGCGCGTCCGGGCGAGTCAGTGGAACACCACTCGCTGCATCAACAGGGCGTCGTAGCCGCTGATGAACTCGTCGACCTGGTCGGGCGTGACGTCGCCTTCATGTTCAGCCACCATGGCCCGGAAGGAATCGCGCATCTTGGCCGCCACGGCGCCGTCGATGAAGGCGCCGCGTCCGGTGAACTTGTCGACCACCTCGAAACCCTGCAGGGCGCGCCCCTGGCAAACCTCGGCGACATAGTAGTTCGGGCTGTTGAACAGCACGTTGGTAAGGATCGCGGGCGCACTGGATTGCAACTGGATGGTCATGTAAGGCTCCAAGGTGGGAGTCTCGGCGGCAGGGGCCGGGGCTCCGTTTCAATGCTTTGCGGCTGTCGTGCCTGTTCAACCCTGCCCAACATCTTCAATATCCGGCCTGAAACGCTGAATTCAAGGGCTTTTCAGGGCCAAATCGGGTTTCCGGCAGGCCGGCGCCGTCGCGGCGGCGCGGTGGATCTGGCGGGCATTCGGGATTTCCCAAGGATATCGGCCGCGCGCGCGCCAACTTGATGGCTGTTTTCGGTCCGGCTGCCGCCGGTGCAGCCTATCCGCCGGCAAGGGGCGGCGCGGCGCGGCCGGTGTCTTCCTGCAGACGGATCAAGGATGCGAACTGCGCCCCTTCCAGCGTGGCGCGCATTTGTTCGGCATGCCGCGACGGGCCTGCGTCGACCAGTATCTTTGCGGGGGGGGCGGCCGCCATGCTGCGCAGCAGACGAACGAGGCCGACCCGAAACGGCAACAGGCCGGTGCAACACAGGCAGCCCGGGGCGATGAATGCGGCTTTCACGCCAGGCGCGGCCGAAAGTGCGGCGAGCGCGGACAGGTCCGGGGTGATCACCGCCCAGGTGTGGTGCGGCGGCCGCGTGCCCAACAGGGCCTGCAGGTCGCGGGCGCGTTGATCCGCATCGAGGCCCGTGACGAGCACTGCCGGTATCGGGGTCGGCAGATTCGCGGGATCGTCGTCAGGCGCCGTCGGCGGGTTCATCGGCTTTCCTTCCGCCGACCGGCAGTCCAAGTGCCTTGAGCTTGCGGTACAGATGGGTGCGCTCGAGTCCGGTCTTCTCGGCGATGCGCGTCATGCTGCCTTTTTCGCGCGCCAGGTGATAAGCGAAGTAGGCACGCTCGAAGGCGTCGCGCGCCTCGCGCAGCGGCAACTCGAGATCGAGCCCCGAGATGGTGGGAGGGGGCAGTGCCTCGGCCGCTGCCGCGGGCGCGGCCGGAGGCGAAGGCGCCCCGGTGGTGCGCGGGATGCTGCGCAGCGAAAGCGCGCGCTTGACGGCCGCAAGCAGCTTCGCAAGCGCGATCGGCTTTTCGAGGAAATCGATCGCGCCTATGCGAGTGGCCTCGACGGCGGTGTCGATGGTGGCATGGCCGCTCATCATCAGCACCGGCATGGTCAGAAGGCCGCCGGCCGACCATTCCTTGAGCAGCGAGACGCCATCGGTATCTGGCATCCAGATGTCGAGCAGCACCAGGTCGTGCGACCCGGCCAACCGTGCGGCGCGCGCCTGCGCGGCGTTCTCTGCCAGGGTGATGCTGTGCCCCTCGTCGCCCAGGATCTCCGAGAGCAGTTCGCGGATGCCGATTTCGTCGTCTACCACCAGTATGTTGGCCATGCCCTAAGCCTTTGCCATGAGGAAACCGTCAAGCCGGGATGGCTCGATGCGCCGCGCGCGCGTGGACCGGCATGTCGACGGCTGCGGCCCGGTTTGCTGCCCCCGCGCGAATTCTATGCCAAGCTTGCATGCCGTCCCTCAGGCCGCCGCGCGCAGCAGGATGCTCACACGGGCGCCGCCCCCTTCCCGATTGCCGATCTCGATGGTGCCGTGATGGTCGTCGACGATGCGCTTGACGATCGCCAGGCCCAATCCGGTGCCGCGCGCCTTGGTGGTGACGTAGGGCTCGAAGGCGCGTGCGATGATCTTTTGCGAGAAGCCCGGGCCGCTGTCGGCCACCGTGAGGCGCGCGCCGCCCGGCGCGCGCGCGGTCTCGAGTTCGATATCGGTGCGTGCGCCGCCGGCCACGGCATCCTGGGCGTTCTGCAGCAGGTTATGGATCACCTGGCGCAATTGCGCCGAGTCGCCCTGGATGGCCGGCAAGGCCGGATCCAGGTGCAGCGCCACCGGGGTTGCCGCGGTCTCATAGAGTCCCAGCACCTCGCGCACCAGCGCGTTGAGATCGAGGCTCGCCAGGGCCGCCGGCGGCGTGCGCGCGTACTCGCGGAAGTCGTCGACCATGTTCTTCATGGCGGTGACCTGCGAGACGATCATGCCGGTGCCGCGCGCGAGGATCTCGGCGTCGGGGCCGGCGAGCTTCTCGGCGAGCTTCATCTGCAGGCGCTCGGCGGAGAGCTGGATCGGCGTGAGCGGATTCTTGATCTCGTGCGCGAGGCGCTGCGCGACCTCGCCCCAGGCCGCGCTGCGTTGCGCCGATACCAGCTCGCTGATGTCGTCGCAGACCACGATGTAGCCCTGGCCGCCCGCGACCTCGAGGCGCGAGCCGCGCACCAGCAGCGTCAGACTGCGCTCGTCAGCCTCGCGCGGGCCCCGGCGCGTGAGCTCGATCTGCTGCTGCCAGACGCGGTCGCCCTGCTGCTTGAAGGCGTCGGTGACGCGTGCGGCGAAATCGGCCAGGCCGGGCAACTCGGACAGCGGCTTCCATTGCGCCTGCGACGCATCAAAAGCAAGGATCGTCTCGGCGCCCTGATTGGCGGTAGCCAGGCGCATGTCGGGATCGAACACCATCACGCCCGCGGTCAGGTTGGCGAGGATGCTCTCTAGGTAACCCTTGGCGGATTCGAGCTGGGCCTCGCGCTGGCGCACGCTGGCGCGTGCCTCGTCGAGCTGCCGGGTCATGCGGTTGAAGGACTGCGTGAGCATGCCCAGTTCGTCACGGCCGGCAATTTCCGCGCGCGGGGTGAAATCGCCCTGGGCGACCGCCTCGGTGCCCTGGGCGAGCAGGGACAGCGGCGCCGACAGCCGGTTGGAAAGATAGAACGCGGTGGCGATCGCGCCGAACAGCGCGAGCAGCAGGGTCAGGGTCAGCGTGACCGCGTAGATTTCGCGCAGATTCTTGCGCGACAGCGAAAGCTCCTGGTAGTCGCGGTAGCCGGCCTGCACCGATTCGGCGCTGGCGGTGAGCTGTTCGGGCACGTTCTGCAGTACTTGCAGGACGCGCGGTTCCGCGCCCAGCAGGCGCAGGGTGATTGGCGCTACCACACGCATGCGCAAGGCCGGCTTGTCGGCCGACTGCGCGACGTTTTCCACGCCTGCGTAGCCGCGCCCGCGCGCGGCGTCCGCCAGGATCTGCGCCGAGGGCATGTCGAGCGCGAAGCGCACGCTGGCGGTGCCGCCGGTGGCGATCAGCCTTCCCGAGGTCGTGAACACGGCGGCTTCCTGCAGGCCGGTCTGATCGATCATGCGGCCGAGGAGCGCGCCGATGGAGGCATCCGGCACGTTGGTCAGCTCCTGGGCCATCAGGCGGCTGCGACCGGCCACATCCTGCAGCATGGCGTCGAGCGTCGTGCGGGCCAGGGTCAGGCCGGACTCCAGACTGGCGTCGACCCTCACGTTGAACCAGGACTCGATGGAGCGGGACAGGAATTGCACCGAGACGGTGTAGACCAGGGTTCCGGGGATGATGGCCATGAGCGCGAACATGAGCGTCAGGCGCGCCATCAGCTGGGTGCCGAACTGCTTGGCGCGATAGCGCCGCCACAGGCTGGCCAGCAGGTAGGCGATCACCAGCAGCATGACCACCGCGATGGCCGCGTTGAGCTTGAGCAGGAGCGCGTAGTGCCGGGTGAAGCCGCCGGTGTTGGCGCTGGCGGTGGCCAGCAGGTACAGCAGCACGCCGGAGAGCGCGAAGGTGGCGAAGAGGATGTAGCGCAGGCGGCCGCTCATTTGCGCTCGCCGCCGCTGTTGACGATGGGGGCTTCCGGCCTGAACGGAAAGCGTTTCCAGTCGGAGTCGAGCGTCCACTCGCGGTTGGTGAGCGAGGACAGCTGGAACGGCTTGGGAAGCTGATTGACATCCAGGCGCATGCGCACCGAGGCGATGTAGGTTTCCCCATTCCTGATGCGCGCGCGCTCGATGGGCAGGGGGCGCGGCCGAGCCAGCAGGCGCAATGCCTCCCCGAGCGAATTGAAGCTCTGGTAGAGCGTACCGGCCGACAGGCGGTACTGGCGGGTCAGGGCATGGTAGGAAAGCCGGTAGGTTTGCGAGATCTCGACCGGCTTTTCGTCGAACCAGTACCAGCGCGGGCGCGCCAGCTCGAGTTCGAAATTGAAGAACAGCGCCACGCCCTTGTTGATCGCCTCCTCAAGGCGCGGCGACAATTCAATGTTGTATTCGACCACCACGGCGAAGGCGTCGTCCTGGGCTTCCAGGCGCGCCTCGCGCAGTTCGATGAATTCGGCCTGCGCGTGGAATGCGGTGGCCAGGAACAGCGCCGCCAGCCAGAAACGGCTAGGCCTTGGCGATGAGCGCGTAGAAAAAACCGTCGTGAAGAGCGCACGGCAGAAGCTGGCCGTCCGCATGAACAGGGCGGACGGCATCGCTGCCTGCGAACCCGAGGTCGATCGGAGGTGACGAAGCATCCGGGTGCAGTGTCAGAAAACGGGCGATCTGCCGTTGATTTTCTTCCGGAAAGACCGAGCAGGTGGCATATAGCAATTTACCACCCGGCCGCAAGACGTGCCACAACGCATCGAGCAGACGTGCCTGTTCGCGGGCCAGCGCGGCGATGTCGCGTTCGCGCTTGAGCCACTTGCCGTCAGGATGGCGGCGGATGACGCCCGAAGCGGTGCAGGGCGCATCGAGCAGGATGCGGTCGAACGCCCCTCCGTCCCACCATTGGCCGAGTTGGCCGGCGTCGGCGCTGCGCGTCGCGGCGGCCAAGCCCAGCCGGGCGAGGTTGGCATCGACCGTGGCCAGGCGACGCGTATCGCGGTCGAGCGCCAGCAGGCTGCAATCGGCCAGTTCAAGCATGTGGGCGGTCTTGCCGCCCGGCGCGGCGCAGGCGTCGAGCACGCGCATGCCGGGCGCGATATCGGCCAGCGGGGCGGCCAGTTGCGCGCCCAGGTCCTGCACCGACACCAGGCCCTCTGCGAATCCGGGCAAGCTGCGTGCGGGTTGCGGCCTGGCCAGGCGCAGGGCGGCAGCGCC
>CANGUJ010000051.1 GCA_947456845.1 Burkholderiales bacterium
GCAGGCCAATACGCTGGCGGCGGGTGCAACGCACGTCGGGTGCAAACCGATTTTCACCGTATCCGGCATGCGGGAACGCATCAACATCCTGGCGCGGGCGGCGGCGCGTAACAACGCAACACAGGCACGTGCGGTCGTGAATCTCCTGACCCGGGCCGACTTGCTCGCCGCGGCCATGCCATGCCCATGCGCGTTTGTATGCGTACTGCGCGGGGTTGACGACTTCAAGATCGATGATGTTGCCAGCGCCATCCGTGCCCTGAACGCATCAGAAAATGTCGGGATGAATCGGCCCTGCGTCGAGTCAGACGCGGAATTCACCGACGACGCAGCGCAAGGTGTGCGCCCAGTGCGCACAAGGTGAAAGCAAGCATCAGCAAGCCGAGGTTGCGCGAACCCTGGTGCGACACCAGCCCGACGGTGTAGCCGCCCAGCGCGCCTGTCAATTGTTGGATGAGTCCTGCCAGCGCCGCCGCGGAGCCGGCAAGAGCCGGGATCACGCCCACCGTGCCCGCCAGTGTCGGCGGCACGAGGAATCCGTGGCCGATGCCCAGCAGCATGAGGGGCGCGGTAAAGGCCAGCGGCGAATCCAGACGCAGCAATGCCAGGCCCAGCATGAGCAGCACGCCGGCCAGCGTGGTCACCTGGCCCAGGGCCATCACCCAGCGCTCGCCCTTGCCGTGGATGAGGCGGCTGGTCATGAAATTGCCCGCCATGTAGGACAGGGGCACCAGCATGATGTACCAACCGATGCCGTCAGGCCCCACGCCGTAGCTGCGCAATACGATCGGCGCGCCGGCGAGAAAAACGTAGAACGCGCCGGTGGTCATGCCGATGATCAGAACGTAAAGCACCAGGGACTTTTCGTGCAGCAGCGTCACATAGGCGGCAAGCATGCCGGCAAGCCAGTGCCCGCCCGGCGCGGCCGTGACGGAGCGGGCCGGCAGGGTGCGCCAAGCCGCCGCCAGCATGACCAGCGCCACCGCCATCACCAGCATGAAGTTGCTTTGCCAGCCGAAGCGCACATGCAACTGCCCGCCGATCACCGCGGCGAACGGTGGCGAAAGTCCCATCGCCATGCCGATGTAGGCCATCACCTTGGTGCGTTGCGAGCCGGTGAAGCGGTCCTGCACCATCGCCCGCCCCACCACAGAGCCCGCAGCGCTGCCCGCGCCCTGCAGGACACGCCCGACGATCAGCACATCGAGGTTCGGCGCCATGGCCGCGATCAGCGAGCCCGCTGCCAGGAGGGCCAGCCCGGTCATGAGCACACCCCTGCGACCGTAACGGTCCGAGAGCGGCCCGTATCCCAGTTGAAACACGCCAAAGGCCACCACGAACCCGCTGAAGGTCAGCTGCACCTGCGCCTGGCTGGCGCCGAACATGGCCCCCCATTCCTGCATGGAAGGCAGGCAGATCGTCATGGCGATCAGGCCGAAGGCGATCTGGCCGAGCAAAAGAGGGAGGAGCATGATGGGCGTTTACGCGTGCGACCTGCCACGAAATTCCAGATTTTGTCGCGCCGACGCCAACCTGCGAGAATCGACGGAAACGCGCACACTACTACCTTTCCAAGCCGCGTTCCCATAGGAGAAGATCAATGAACACCGTCAAGAATGCGCTGGCCCAGAAGGGCGGCGAGATCATCCATGTTCGTTCCGACGACATGGTCTTCAAGGCCCTCGTGCAGATGCGGGACAATCGTGTTCGTTCGGTGCTGGTCATCGACGACGGGGTGCTGGTCGGCATCGTGACCCAGGGCGACTGCGCCATCAAGGTGCTGCTGCCGGGACTCGATGCGAAGCAAACGGTGATCGGCCAGGTCATGACGCCCAACCCCATGACCGTGAAGCCGGGAGACCCGCTGGAAGCCTGCATGGGCCTGATGGCCGCGAAGGGGTTTCGGCACCTGCCGGTTCTGGACGAGGGCAAGGTCGTGGGCGTGATCTCCATCGGCGACGTGGTCAAGGACATCATCCGCGAACTGCAGCGCAACGTGGGCGACCTGATGGGCTACATCATGACCGACAGCCCCGGGGGTTGAGCACGCCTCCCAGGTTCGCGGTCCGCAAGGCTAAGCGGCCATCCCGAGATGGCCGACGCCGGCCGCCCAACCCGACTTGACGCCGGCGCCTTGGCGGAATGAGGCGCCACGGTTCTTCTTCGATACGGTGGCCGGGGCGCGCTCGAGCATGGTCAGGATTTCCGGTTGAGCCGTTCCATCGGAACGACCGCCCCCATGAGGAATCGGCGCGGGTTGCATGAGCCGCCAACATCATTCCTTAACGCCATGAACGAGAACACCCCACTGGGGGACACGATCCTGGATCATGTTGCCGCCGTCACGATGGACCGCCCGCCCGTCAACGCGCTGAACCGCGCTCTCAACGACTAGCTCACCCACCTCCTGGACTGGGTGTCCGAGATCGATGACATCCGCGTGGTCGTGCTCAGCGCGGCGGGCAAGGTGTCGACGGCGCGGCGCTCGGCTCGGGTCTGGCCAGGATGGCCTCGGCCAACATCATCATCGCCTCCGAAAAGGGTTCGCTTGGCCTGCGGGAAGTCGATATCGGCCTGCTGGGCGGGTGCCGCCACGAGCAGGACATGACCGCCCAGATCAGCAAGACCGAGGATGCCATGGAAGCCCGGCCGGCCTGCGCGGAAAAGCGCGCCCCGGTGTTCAGGGGACGCTAGCCGGGCGCCTGGGCGCGCCGCGACCCGCAAGGCTGGGGCGGCCCGGCCTGCGCCGGGAGGCGCCGCGCGCTAACATCGGGCCTTCGCCCAGCACTGCGCCCTTTCCTTGACCTCGCCGTCCCCCTGGCGCGCCCATGCGCCCTTCTACCTGTGCGCGCTGGTGTGGAATTTCGGTCTCGGCATGACCCATCCGCTGATTCCGCTATACGCGGAATCGCTGGGCATGAGCGGCGTGGCCATCGGCACGATGATTTCCCTGCCGGTGGTGCTGCAGATCATGTTGAGCCTGGCCGGCGGCGCCTTCACCGACCGCCTGGGCGGACGCATGCTGATCCTGGCGTCCTGCCTGCTGCTTTGCGCCGGGGCGACCACCTATTCGCAATCCGCCACCTTCGGCCTGATGTTCGGCGCACAGATCGTGATGGTCATGTCGCGCGCCATGTTCTGGCCGGCGACCTGGACCATCGCGTCGAATCTGCCCGGGTCGCGAAGCGTCGCCCTGGGGCGCCTGAACGCGATGACCAACTTCGGCCAGATCGCCGGCACGCTGGTGGCCGGCGTGTCAATCGCGGCCGCGGGATTTTCAAACAGCTTCCTGCTGCTGGCCGGCGTGGGGCTGCTGGCTTTCAGCCTGATGCTTTCCCACAAGGGATCACGACCGGCGGCAAGCGCCGCGCCGTTCGCCCCGTTGGAGCGCTATGGCCGGCTGATCCGCATGCGGCCGATGCTTTTCATCATCATGTGCGCCTACATCTCGGCGCTGCCGTTCTCGCTATCGGTTTCGTTCTACCCACTGCTGTTCGAGGCCTATGGCTATCGCCATGAAGTCAACGGTTTCATATTGAGCCTGCGCGGCATCGGCGCCGCCGTGGCGGGCCTGCTGGTGGCCAGGCACCTGAGCTTCGCGACAAAGGGGCCGGTGGCGTTCTGGTCGGCAATCTCGGTGGCCTTCGCCGTGGGCGCGGTGGGCATGAACGACGCCCTGCCGGCGGTAAGCCTGCTCCTTTTCCTGGTCGGGCTGGGTTCCGGCCTGATGTCGCTCAATTTCCAGCTGATGGTCGCCGAAGTGAGCGCGCCGGAAGATCGCGGATCCGCCAATGCCCTGGGCGGCGTGGGCTGGGGATTTTCGCACCTGAGTACGCCCATCCTGATGGGCTTCCTGCGCGACAGTCTGGGCATCGAACAGGCGTTCCTGACGCTTTCCGTGATCGTGTTCGTGTGGGCGGGCGGGCTGGCCCTGTTGCACCGCTGGGCATTCGCGCACAGATAACCGACCCATGCGGCCCGGCCGGAGGTAGCGCACTGCGCCTGACCCGCGCAAGCATGAAACTCAGACCGCAATGAAGACGACGACAATTCCACCCCTGGGCATTGCCATCCTCGGCTGCGCCAACATCGCGCAGCAATTCGCCATCGCCGTGGCGCCCGGAAAGTGGGTTCGGATCGAGGCGATGGGCAACCGCAAGGCGGACACCGCCGCCGCCTTCGCCGTAGCCTACGGCATCGCACGCCATTACGGCAGCTATCAGGCCCTGCCGGCGGACCCCGGTATCGACACTGTCTACACATCCTTGCCCAACGCCCTGCACGCGCAGTAGGCCGTCCGCGCCGCGCAGCATCACAAGCACGTCGTGTGCGAAAAACCCCTCGCCACCTCACGCGCGGACGCGACCGACATGTTCGCTGCGGCGCGTTCGGCGGGCGTCATGCTGCAGGAAGCCTATCCATACTGGTTCCAGCCGCAAACCCCGCCTTATGCTCGAACTGCTGCATGGCGGCGCCATCGACGAGGTGCATCTGGCGCAGGCCTCCTTCGGCTTTGCGCTGCGTAATGCCGCTGACAACACCCGCATGAATGCGCGGTTGGGCGGTGGTGTCCTGCTCGACGCAGGCAGCTATCCCATGAGCCTGATCCGCTTGGTCACGGGCAGCGCGCCCGCTCGGGTCACCGCCCGTGCCCGCTGGGCTTCAAGAAGGGGGGATATCGGCATGATGGCCACGCTCGAGTACCGCGACGACCTGAGTGGGACAGGCAGGGCTAGCCGCACGCCGAAGACCGCCAGCGAAACAGGCGGATCGGGCCGCCTCAGATCAACTCCTCGTAGGGAGTAACCGACCGTTGCCGACACCGGTCAACGCATCCACATGCGTGAAAGACTGTGGAACACCCCGAGAAGTTCAAGGACCTCCGGCGCACGCGGATGTTGTTGCGCGAGCGAACCAATCGCCTCGTCCATACGAAACAACAGGCTGCGACAGTCGTCTTGAGCAATCTTACTTTGCACCCAAAACACGACCGCGTGGCGTACGCCACGGGTGACTGGTTCGACTTCATGAAGCAGGCCAGCCGGATACAGCAGCATATCGCCGGCAGCATATTTGAAACGCTGTCGAACACCATTGAAATCGAAGCTCAGGTGCCCGCCCTCATATTCGTCAGGTCCGCTCACAAATACAGTCGCTGAAAAATCCGTCCGAATGTCGTTTCCTTCAGGTGAGGTCATGAGCGACGAATCATAGTGCGGCCCGTAATGCATACCTTCGCCGTAATGGTTGACCATGGGCACCGAAACGTCGCTCGGCAGCGCGAAACGACGAAAAACGCTGTTGCGCTTCAGCGCAGCGAAGGTCAATTGCGTGAGAGCTCGGGCGTCGGCGTCGGCAAGCGCGAATTGCCGGTTCGCCTTGACGGCACGTGCCATGCCTAAGGCGCTAGCGGCGCCATCCTCCAGTCTGTTGCGCGCGATCATGGCACGCACTAACGACAACTCTTCGCGATTGAAAACGGCCTCGATGTGCTTCACAAAAACTCCATGCGCGGACCAAAAACCGCGATTTTTTGGGGACGGTATCGATGATGGGAATGATATCGTATGTACGCTTGAGCAATTGCCGGCAAGCCAGTCTTCGATAGGTGGCCCGGCGATTGCATCAACGCGCGATCCTCCCTAAGCTGCGGCGCATCCAAGCCTGCGTGAATCCACGCCAAATGCGGATAGCCAAACCGGACGGCGCAATGATGCCTGCTGGTCTTTGATGTCCCCGCCCATGACGGGCGCTGATCGGCCTTCTGTAAAGGCGTCGGCCATGGTCGCTGGCGGCATTGGCCTGCCGCTGCTCGCGCCCTTCGGCTATCAGATGACTCGCGATAGTCGGTCTGCCATTGAGTCTGGGTCAGGCCCGCGCAGCGGAGCTGACACGCAAACGGCGCGCGGTCGCGCGGCCAAATCGGTCCGATAGGTCACAATGGGTCGATGAAAACCCCAAAGCGCCTGCAAACCCTTCTTGAAGAAGGCCTTATAGACAGCGTGGTCCGCCAATTGATGAGCGGCAAGGAGGCCACCGTCTACGTGGTCCGCAGCGGCTTGGATACGCTGTGCGCCAAGGTGTACAAGGAGGCTACCCAGCGCAGCTTTCGCCAGGCGGTCGACTACACCGAGAACCGCAGGGTGAAAAACAGCCGCCAGGCGCGCGCCATGGCCAAGGGCACGCGCTTCGGTCGTCAGGCGCAGGAGCAGGCCTGGCAGAGCGCCGAGGTCGATGCCTTGTACCGGCTGGCCGCCGCCGGCGTGCGGGTGCCGGCGCCGCGCAATTTCTTCGACGGCGTGCTGCTGATGGAACTGGTGGTAGACGAAAGCGGCGACGCCGCGCCACGGCTCAATGACGTGCTGTGCACGCAGGCCGCGGCCTTGGACCATCATGCCACCCTCATACGCGAGGTGGTGCGTATGTTGTGCGCCGGTGTCGTGCACGGCGACCTTTCGGAATTCAACATCCTGCTCGCCGCCGACGGACCGGTGGTGATCGATCTGCCGCAGGCGGTGGATGCGGCAGGCAACAACCACGCCAGCCGCATGCTCCTGCGCGACGTGCAGAATCTGCGGGATTTTTTCGGCCGTTTCGCGCCCGAACTGCTCGCTACCGAGTACGGCCACGAGATCTGGGACCTGTATGCCGGCGGCCTGCTCACGCCGGAGACCAGGCTGGCCGGACTCTACGAAGCGCCGTCCGGCCCGGTGGATGTGGGCAGCGTGCTGGAGGTGATCGAGGATGCCGCCGCCGCGGAGGCCGCGCGCCTGATGCGCCTGCAGTCGGCGTGACGGTTGCCTCCGCGCTCGCAGGGGGCGCGGGAGGCGCCCGTTTTTTCGTCGCAGCGCGGCATCTGGTTCAGCGCGCCGTTGCCTGCTGCAAGGCGGTTCTTGCCGGGCGTTTTTCGAACACCTGCAGGTTGCTGGTGCCCGGGCGGTGTCTGTAGCCGATGCCCGCATCGAGCGGCTGCGCCTGGCGCGCGTAGGCGTCGCGGAGGGACTCCTGGCGGCGCGCCCTGAAAAGATTGATCGGCTGCGAATACGACCCGTACAGGCGCGCCATCCATTGCGAATCGGAATAGGCGGTGTACGGGACGCCGGAATCATCCTGCAGCACCAGGCTGGCGCGCTCGAGCACCAGGCTGCGCGCGCCGCTGAACTCGTCGCGATGCAGCAGGTAGGAGGCCGCCTTGAGCAGTACCGGGCCTGCCCCCATGGCGCGCACATGGCGCTCCACCTGCGGCGTGTTGGCCAGCGCGCGGTCGCTCAGGTCCGCCTGCAGGTAGACGAGCTCGCGCGGCGCCGACCTTCCCGCCTCCGCCAGTTGCAGGCGCACCCCGCCGATGCCGCCGCGCGGCGCCGCGCCCGCGCACAGGATGCCTTCATCGTTCAGGTGCACCGCCTCTACCGCGCGCACTGCTAAGCCGCCGCGCGTCGCCATGGCCATCATGATCGGCGCCACCCCCGCCAGCTTGCCGCGGTTGAGGTCATCCTTCATGCTGTTTGTCATGAAGAAACTCAGTCGCATGAGGCTCGCGGTCGAATGGCGCAGTTGCGCCAGGGCGGCAGCCGCCTGGGCCTCGTTCATTTGCGGCCATGCCGGAGCATCCCCGGGAGCTTCGAGGCCGATCAGCAGGTAGCGCGGCGCGCGCGGAAACAGCGTATGCGCATACATGAAGTCGGGGCCGCTGAACGGGTAAAACAGGATACCGCGCGCCCCGTCGAGGCCATCGACCTCGCGTTCTGCGAATCGCCGCCACGCGGCCAGCGTCTGCGCGCGGGCTCTCGCCCACTCTGCGTCCATGGCCGCGGCATGCGCCTGCCAGAATCGTGTCGCGCTGATCTGGCTGCCGTGAATGCCGGCGGGGCGCATGCCCGCCAGCAGGCGGGCGCTGGCCTGCATGACCTCCGCCGCCTCCGCCGTGGGGCTCGACGGCGCGATACAGGTGGCGGTCGAGGCGCCCACGCCCGGTACACCGAGGGAAAGCGCGATGGCGATCACGAACAGCGGAAAAGGCATGAACGGCGAGCGCAAGCGTCGGGCTCACAAGCTTGCCAGCCGCGCATGGCAGCCATGCCCCGAAAAGCGCGGCTAAACCGGCCCTTGGCGAATCGGGCGTGGCCGCCGGGCAGGCGGGCCGATGACACCGGCCGGCTCGGCCACTGCGATGATCCGCGGGCGGATCAGGCCGATGCGCCGGGCGTGCGCCGCGCTCGCGCATCGAGCGGGTAGATCGGACGCCGGACGTGCTCGAAACGGAAAATGCGGTTGTCCGAACTCGTCACCCCCGGCCCGGCGCACGGGATGACGGCAGCCGCCATCGGCTCGAACACCGGGCGAAAATACATGCGCGACTTGAGCAGCAGGAAACGCGCCGCCCGCACATCGATACCCACCGATTCGAAGCAGCCGATATCGAGCGGCTCCTGCGGCTGCGAGGTCACGACGACCTGCGCCCGACCGGTGTCGAGCACGGCGGTGCGGCCCATGAAGAGCCGGTCGCCGGTGAAGATCGGGCCTGTCACCACGTACTCGCCGTCGCCGATCACCCGCACCCGCCCGGTCAATTCGAGCGGCACCGGGTCGGGCACGCCGATGCGCGGCATCGCGGTCTTGTTGCCAAGTTTCACCGTCACCTCGGCGCCGACGCCGGCAGCCGCCATCTGCGCGACCGCCTGCGGGTCGCAAGTCGGGCCGACGACCACACCCTCGAAACCGGCATCGAGCGCGGCGCGCAGCACATCGATGGTGTCGCAGGTGCCGCCGGACATCACGTTGTCGCCGTGATCCATGAGGATCACCGGCTTGCCGCCTGCCTTGTGCGCCGCCTTGCGCGCGCGCCCGATGGACTGCGCCAGCGGCTCCTGCCGGAACACGAATCCGGCACGGCGCGACCAGAGAAAGTCGGCCCCCCACTCGGCCGTGCGCCTGGCGAGCGTCGCCCCGCCGCGGCGTTTCGCGTCAGCCACCACCACCACGCTCATGCCGGCATCCGGCGTGTCGGCCTGCGGAAAGCCGCCGAATACGCTGCAGGCCAGGATACCCGGGTCGCGCTCGCGCCACTTGGCACCTTCCAGCGCCGCCTTCATCGCGCCCAGGTTGGTGTTCATGGCCAGCGTTTGTGCCAGCACGCGCGCATGCGCATAGCCGATCACCGGCTCGATCTTGCCATCGAGCATGTCGAACAGCAGGCGGCCCGCATGCGCACCGGTTTCGTACATGTCGATATGCGGGTAGGTCTTGTAGCCGACGATGATGTCGGCGTTGTCGACGATCTTGCGGCTGATGTTGCCGTGCAGGTCCAGCGCGACGGCGAGCGGTATGACGGGCGCGATGGCGCGGATGCGCTCGAGCAGGTCGCCCTCGCCGTCCGGACTGTTTTCGGCCACCATCGCGCCATGCAGGTCGAGCAGCACGGCGTCGCAGCCGCGCGCCACGGCGGCGCAGATCGTGTCGCACATGTGGGTGTAGGCGGAGGCCTCGACCGGCGCGCTGGGGTAAGCCATGCCGGCCAGCGGGGTGTCGATGTCGCAGCCGCGCGCCTCGGCCTGCGCGAGGAAGGCGCCCATGGCGACGCGCGCGCCGGTCATGGCGCGCCGCGCGTCGGCGCCGTAGTACGGCCCCTTGCCGTTGCCGGTGCCGAAAGCGGCAAGCGGGGTGGGCACCGGCGAGAAGGTGTTGGTTTCGTGCTGCATGCGGGCGATGACAACGCGCATCTGGAACTCTCCTGGTGTGTGGCGACGGATTATGTCAGCCGAGCCCGGCAGCGCGGGACTCAGCGCTTGCGTCGGGCCGGGCGGGTCGCCAGGAAAATGCCCGGCAGGATCAGCGCCGCGCCTGCATAGTGGAACGGGCGTACCGCTTCACCGAGCACCGCCCAGGCCAGGCCCGCTGAATACAGCGGGCCGAGATACAGCACCACCCCGACCCGCGCCGCGCCGAGTTCGCGCTGCATGAACGAATAGGACAAGTAGGCGCCCACGCCGGGAAACACGGCAAGCGCGACCATGTAGCCCAGCGTCGTGAGGTTCACCGCCGTGGGCATGAAGGCGAGCGCCTCGACGATCGTGAACGGCATCAGGACCAGCACCCCCGCCCAGCAGGTCAGTGCGAGGCGCGCGATGTGGCCGAAAGCGGTGGGCCAGGCCTTCAGCAGAAGGGCGTAGATGGTCCAGGACAATGCCGCGGCCAGGATCCACAGGTCGCCCGCCGTGAACTCCAGGCCGGCCAGCGTGCCCCACTGCCCCTTGAGCACCACATGCAGCACGCCGCCCAGTGCGAGCGCGACACCGGATACCTGGGCCCAGCCCATGCGCTCCTTCAGGACGAAGGTGGACACCAGCGCGATCAGCACGGGCGAGATCGCATACAGAAGGCCGATGTTGGTGGCCGAGGTGGTGCGCGCGCCGATATAGACGAAGGCGCCGCAGATCCACATGCCCAGGAACCCGAAGACCAGCAACTGCCCGCTTTCGCTGCGGATGGCTGCGCGCTTTGCGGATATTTCGCTCCAGGCCATCGCGGTGAGGATCAGCGCGGCCAGGGTCCAGCGCCCGAGCGCCAGGGCATGCGGCGCCACCGTCGCCACGGCGGAGCGCGCGACCAGGTAGTTCACCCCCCATAGCGCCGGCGTGACGAGGATCAGGATGTAGGCTAAGCGCAGCTTTTGGGCGGGAGTCAAGCGGGGGAGCCGATGTCAGGTTGCCGGACGCGGCTGGCAGCGGCGACCTCGCACGGGGATGCGGACAACTGAAACACAAACACAACACAAACACAACACAAACACAACACAAACAAAACGGGGCGCCTTGCGGGCGCCCCGAGCCGGGCCACGCGGCAGCACGGATCAGTCGATCGTCGCCAGCACTTCCGCGATGGTCGAAAAGATGCGGTCGATCTGCGCCTTTTCCACCACCAGCGGCGGCGATACGGCAATGATGTCGCCGGTGGTTCGCACCAGCACGCCCCGGGCGAAGCACTTGGTGAGCGCCTCGTAGGCACGCTTGCCGGGGGCGCCGGGGCGCGGCTCCATCTCGACGCCGGCCACCAGGCCGTAGTTGCGGATGTCGATCACATGCCGCGTGCCCTTGAGCGCATGCGCCGCCTGCTCGAAATACGGGGCGAGTTCGCCGGCGCGCTTGAACAGTTGCTCGCGTTCGTACAGGGCGAGCGTGGCATTGGCGGCCGCGCAGGCCACCGGGTGCGCGGAGTAGGTATAGCCATGCATGAACTCCATGCCGCCTTCCGGCGTGGCTTCGATGATGGCGTCGTGCACTTCCTGCCTGATGGCCACCGCGCCCATCGGGATGGTGGCGTTGTTGATCGCCTTGGCCATGGTCATGATGTCGGGCTTGACGCCGAAGGCGTCGTAAGCGAACGCGCCACCGAGGCGGCCGAAGCCGGTGATGACCTCGTCGAATATGAGAAGGATGCCGTGCTTGTCGCAGATCGACCGCAGCCTTTCGAGGTAGCCCTTGGGTGGCAGCAGCACGCCGGTGGAACCGGCCATCGGCTCGATGATCACCGCGGCGATGTTGGACGCATCGTGCAGGGCGACGATGCGCTCGAGCTCGTCGGCGAACTCGGCGCCGAACAACGGCTGGCCCTTCGAGAAGGCGTTGCGCTTGATGTCGTGGGTGGCCGGCAGGTGATCCACACCCGGCAGCATGCTGTTGCCGAACAGCTTGCGATTGCCCGGGATGCCGCCGACGCTCATGCCGCCGAAGTTGACACCATGGTAGGAACGCTCGCGCCCGATGAAGCGGGTACGGCCGCCGTCGCCGCGCGCGCGATGATAGGCCAGCGCGATCTTGAGCGCGGTGTCGGCCGACTCGGACCCGGAGTTGGTGAAGAAGATGCGGTTCAGGCCGGGCGGAGTGATCGCGGCGAGGCGGCTGGCGGTCTCGAACGCGAGCGGATGGCCCATCTGGAACGAGGGCGCGAAGTCCATGCGCGCCACCTGCTCCTGCACCGCGCGCACGATCTCGTCGCGGCAATGGCCGGCGGCCACACACCACAGGCCGGCACAACCGTCGAGCACTTCGCGGCCATCGGGAGTCTTGTAGTACATGCCTTTGGCTTCGGACAACAGGCGCGGCGCCTGCTTGAACTGGCGGTTGGCGGTGAACGGCATCCAGAACGATGCGAGGTCCTGCTGCAGGTCTGTCATGTCCATGGCGAACTCCTTGAGGAAGGTGCTTCTATATTAGGCACGGCACATGCAAACGGGCGCCGATCTGCCGCATAATGACGCGGTAATACCGCATTTAAAGTATTTTTTATGAAAAAATCCCGCGCCAAAGCGCTCGATGACCTGGATCGCCGCCTGCTCGCGCTCCTGCAGCAGGATACCGCCGTCACCGCCGAGCATCTTGGATCACAGGTCGGCCTGTCGGCTTCTTCGGTGCAGCGACGCATCAAGCGCCTGCGCGCCAGCGGCGCCATCAGGCGCGAGGTGGCCATCGTCAATACCGACGCCATCGGCAAGCGCATGACCTTCATCGTCGGCGTGAAGGTGGACTTCGGCCAGAAGGCCGGCGTCGACGCCTTGCGGCGCAAGCTGCTGGCCGACCCGCGCACCCAGCAGGCCTACTACGTGACAGGCGAGGTCGACCTCATGCTGGTGGTGGTGGTGCAGGACATGCAGGACTACGACCACTGGTCCAAGACCCTGCTGCTTTCTTCCCCCGCGATGCTGCGCTTCCAGTCCAACGTGGTGATCGAGGGCTTGCGCGTCGGGCTGGCGGTGCCACTATGACGCAATGCACCGGCGGCACAAGCGCTCAGCCGGCCTGAGCGTAACGCTTCTTCGACTCCCTGATCATCTGCAGCAGCGCCTGGGCCGGATCGCGCCCCTCGGCCTTGGCGCGTTCCTTCGTCTCGACCCACAACTTGAGATCAGCCTCGCCCTGTCTCGCGTGGCGGTTCCAGTCCGGGTCGATCGGCGTGGTCAGTTCCAGGCGGATGCCGTTGGGGTCGTGGAAGTAGATGCTCTCGATCATGCCCTTGTGGTCGATCGGGCCGATCACCTCGACGTCGTTTTCCTTGAGCCAGGCCAGCCAGCGCCGCACTTCGGCCTGGTTTTCCACCCACAGCGCGCAATGATTGAAGGTGTCGTAGGCGGGATGGGTCGACTTGGCCGCCGGCGGCAGATCGGTGCATTCGAAGAAGGCGATGGTCGAGCCGTCGCCCATGCGGAAGAAGATGTGGAAATAGGGGAAGTTCTCGCCGGTGGAAGGCACATGATCGTCGAAGATCGTGCTGGCCAGTTCCATGCCGAGAACGCGGGTGTAGAAGTCCGCGGTGGCCGCCACGTCGTGGGTCACATAGGCCAGATGGTTGAGCATTTTCGGCACCAGGCCGGCGGGGCGGTTCGTGGGGCGGTTCATCGCAGGGGTCTCCAGTAAAGTGGGGCGCGCGCTCATGCCACGGCGCCGGCGTCGACGCGCTCGGCCACGGCAGGCATGACTTGTTCGGCGAACAGGCGCATGGAACGCTCGACGCTGGCCCTGGGCATGGCGCCGAAGTTGTGCAGGGTGGCCACATGGCGCACGCCCATCTCGTGCAGGCGCGCCACCTTGGCCGCCACCGTCTCGACCGAGCCGAACAGGCAGATGCCGTTGGCGAGGATGTCCTCGTAGAAATGCTTCTTCGCGTACAGCCGGGTATCGACATACAGGTCGTAGGCGGCCTTGCACTGCGCCTTGGCTTCTTCATCGGTTCCGGCCACGTGGGTGTGCAGGGTGAAGACATGGTCATCATCCTCCGCCGGCAACCTGGCCTCGGCGCGGCCACGCCGGTACTCGGCGAGCATGGTGCCGATGTCCTCGAAGTCCTTGCATGAGGCGTAAGGCACGGTGAAGATGCGGTCGCCCTGCCGGCCCACATGATAGGCCGCCTCGCGCGCAAGGATGGCCACGTGGATGGGCGGCATCCTACCCTCGTGCGGCAGCACATTCA